>NZ_JAQIHG010000003.1:0-168300 GCF_035916735.1 Acinetobacter minutum | reverse complement strand
ACCACTTACCCAAGTTACGCCTTAAATTTGGCTCAATTAGGGGCGCTTTGCCTTTCAAATCTTTGTGCAACAAAGCCGTTAAACGTAGAAATAAAAAATATATTTTTAAAATAAATTTGAAAACGATTTGCTTTACCTCCGTAAAGGGCGTATAACGCTATCTCACCATTGCGGGGTGGAGCAGTCTGGTAGCTCGTCGGGCTCATAACCCGAAGGTCGTTGGTTCAAATCCAACCCCCGCATCCAAATTCCTGCTTACTGTGATTCCTCAATATTTCTTCATGATCTATGTATTTCATGAAAACAATACGCTTGATAATAATCCTAAGCTCAGTAAAAATATTATTTAAATTTATTGATTTTAATACCTTTGTTAAGTCACATAAGCTCATTGATTGAGTCTATATATTGAAAATTTTAAATGAATGGCATCTTGCTACGGCTCGTAATGGCAATCAAATTAATGTGAAAATCATACCCTTAAAAAGACAACAAAATTCTATGACCGGAACCTTATGGGTTGAGGTCGGAAAATTAATTGAACTTGAATCCGGTGAAACCATTCATTTTAATCTAGATGGTAAGAGCTTTTATGCTGAATTTAATCAGCTCTACCGGGTTAATTGAAAAATTTATATTGCTTATACAGAAGAAACCTGTATAGTGAATTCTAACTAAAAAAATAATACGCTTGTTATCGCCAATCTTTTCATTTCGTAGTTTTTTCAATCCTTCGTTTTATCAGATTCTTCGTTGCAAAAAGTATTGTTTTAGGTTCATGGTTGGAACAATCCAACGAAAAATTTTTTAAAAATAGGATAAATACTATGTCAAATACAGTAACCGGTACCGTTAAATGGTTTAATGAAACTAAAGGTTTTGGTTTTATTCAAGCTGACTCAGGCGAAGACGTTTTTGCACACTATAGCGAAATCGCCAGCAATGGTTTCAAAGTTCTTTATGAAGGTCAACGTGTCCAATTTGCCATTGTAAATGGTAAAAAAGGTGCGCAAGCTAGCGCAATTTCAGTACTTTAATCTGATATCAGCCAAGCGGCTCTAAACGTTTAAAATACGTTTGATAAAAAAACCCTCTTACAAGAGGGTTTTTTGTCGCTTGAGAATTGTGAATCTTTTGCAGCTTCTTGGCTGATCTTATGCATGCAATAGTAAAAGTGTAATCATCCATACATAGCATAATCCTGTGTTTTTATACAGAAATGAGATTAAATTTCAAATAAAATAAAAGGCTTAATACTCATGAGAATAGATTATAAAATGTGATTTTATTTGATAATATTATGTATTTTTGTTAAATTCATCACAAAATATTTTCAGCTATCAACAAGATAAGATTGAGGCTGGAAGCCATTCTCTCTTTTGCAATAAAGCTTGGGTAACAATGAATAAATCCACCAACCTTTTTTTGATCACTAGCTTATTTGGTATTGCCATTTTGGTCGGGGTAGGCGTGTATCTTTACCAGGTACGGCAAAGTTTTCAGGAATTTGAAAGCCACTTTCAGCATAGTGTGAGTTTATTCAAGAAGCAGGCAGTAAATCCCAGCACCATTATTGATTTGCAGATCAAAGAGGTGGAGTTAAGCGGCGATTATGAGCGTATCGAACACCTTATGACAAAATACTTTAAGCGTAGTCTCAGCTTTGAAAACCGTTATCGTGAGAAAAAGAACCAATTAAAGTTAAATGAATTGTTTACCGTGGCTTATCTCCAGCAAGATCCAACTTTGATACAAGCCGAAGTTACTTTGAATCAAGTTGATTTGCTATTTGTGGAAATGTATCGCGAAAAATCTGAAATGTTTGATCAGTTATTAATTGATGCGAACCAGATTGAATTATCCACGCATAACAAGACGAATCATTTTCATCAGAACTTTGATCAATTTTTTACCCAATATGTAAAAACTCAAGAACAGATTCTGAATCTGGAAAAGAAAAATCTTGCGGTAAGACGAGAGATGCTGCGTTTATTGAAAGAAAATGCTTGGACTATTGAAAATGGCCAACTGCAATTTGAAGATCCAGCAAAGTTAAGCCAATTCCAAGCAATGCAAAAAGGAATTCAACAGACCCACGCTCAAAAAATTACCATGCAGGAAAGAGCCTTAGCACTATTTTTGACGCTTTATTCATAATTATTTGAGTTGCTCAGCTGAATACATTCAACCATTTTGAAATTGCCTCCTTGGAGGCTTTTTTATTGCATTTTTCCAACTTGAATTAACCTAAAGTTAAAAACTCATAACAAAATAATCACACTGGTATAGTGATGTATAGGTATGGTTGCCGCTATTAAAATCAATATGTTGAATTGCATATAGAATTTTAAGTCATTTAAAATAATTGAAATTCATCATGAAAAAATTTAGTTTACCAAAAGATAAAATAATGTATTTAGATCTTTGCTATGGAAAGGGAGGAAAGACAATGAGAACAAAAATCTTATTGATCTTTTTTGTAGCCACATTGGTTTTAGTGGCTCATGTCGCTTGGCAAGAAGCACAGCATCGACAGCAACAAGAATTTATTCGTATGCTTGCAGAAGCTGAGCAGGTTCATGAAAATGAAAAGCTGCATAGAAATATTATACCGGCAGGTTTTAAACAGCAGCATTAGCACCTCGGCCTCAATAAAAAATGAATCCCCTTATTTTTTAATAAAATTTTGCAAATAAGGCTGGATCTATTTAGACAGAATAACAATACGCGAGTAAAACAATGCTATAACCATTGCAAAGAAGCGCTTTACTACGAGCTCAAATATGAACGATAGAAATAAACATATAAAAAAAATCCTATTACTTGCAGCTGTCGGTGGTGTATTGTTGATTGGGCATGCAACTTATTCAAAAATACAACGTGACAAACGACAAAGAATGATGCAGGTGATCCAAGAAGCGAAACAGTCTTTAAAGCGAGTGCAGACGAATCCTCATCATTTGCAAAAGCTAAATTCTGATTTAAACAAGCCGATTCTTGTGCAGGATAAACCCTTATAAAATTTACTTTATGTTATAAAAAATTACCTATTAATTTCAATTAAATATTTTTAATTTATTTAAAACAATTTCTTATTTTTAATTTTTAGTAAAAATCACCTTTTAAATTTTATGATTGCTCATGTTATACTATTGGCCTATTCATTCAGTTGACATTTGGCTGCCTGCAACACAACTGAACCTATAAGAAAAAAGCTGCATTATGGAATGCGGCTTTTTTGTTTATGAAGCTAAGGGCTTTGAGTGTAAATAGGATCATGCATGAGTCTAACGAGAATGATGAAATTCTCATCAATATGTCTAGCACACTGATGAGATGACCGCATCCAAATGAATGACATTTGGAAGATAATCCACAGCTCAAATTGCATAGACAGGGGCTATACAGATGACGACACCGAATCCTTCGGCCAGTGTTTTCGAACGTTTATTCAAGTTAAGTGAGAATAAAACCACTTTTAGAACCGAAGTTCTGGCCGGTGTAACGACATTCTTAACCATGTGTTACATCATTATTGTTAATCCAATTATCCTGTCAGAAACAGGGATGGATTATGGCGCTGTCTTTGTAGCGACTTGTCTTGCTGCGGCAATAGGCTGTTTTGTAATGGGGCTGGTGGCCAACTATCCGATCGCCCTTGCACCGGGTATGGGATTGAATGCTTATTTTACCTACTCTGTCTGTCTGGGAATGGGTATTCCTTGGCAAACAGCACTTGCAGCTGTGTTTATGTCGGGTTTGGTCTTTATTGCGATTAGTCTATTCAAAATTCGTGAAGCAATCGTCAATGCCATTCCAATGTCGCTGAAACTGGCGATTGGGGGGGGGATTGGGCTGTTTTTAGCCTTGGTTGCCCTCAGAAATGCAGGAATTATCGTAGATAACTCAGCAACCTTGGTTGGCTTGGGGCATATGCAGCAACCGACCGTATTGCTTTCTCTGCTCGGTTTTTTACTGATTATTATTCTGCATTATTACCGTATTCGTGGCGCCATTATTATCAGCATTCTGGTTATTACAGCTCTGGCTACGTTCCTGGGATTGAATGAGTTTAAAGGTGTGGTCGGACAGATTCCTTCCATCGCGCCCACCTTTCTGCAAATGAATTTTGAAGGACTCTTTACCGCCAGTCTGGTTGGCGTGATTTTTGTCTTCTTTCTGGTTGATCTGTTTGACTCAACCGGAACTTTGGTTGGGGTAGCACATCGTGCGGGATTGCTGCAAGATGGTAAATTGCCACGTTTGAAGAAAGCACTGTTTGCAGATTCAACGGCCATTGTCGCTGGTGCAGCTTTAGGAACTTCATCGACCACGCCTTATATTGAATCGGCTTCCGGTGTTGCCGCAGGTGGCCGTACCGGCTTAACAGCCGTTGTGGTCGCTCTGTTGTTCTTAACTTGTTTGTTTCTGGCACCACTTGCTCAATCTGTACCAAGTTTTGCGACAGCACCTGCTCTGCTTTTTGTCGGGGTACTCATGATTCAGGGTATCACTCATATTGATTGGGAAGATATTACTGAAGCAGTGCCAGCTTTTTTGACCATCGTGTTTATGCCATTTACCTATTCAATTGCCGACGGTATTGCAATGGGCTTTATTAGCTACGCCTTAGTGAAACTTTTCACTGGTCAGGCTAAACAGGTACCTTACATGGTATGGATTATTGCGCTATTGTGGACGGTTAAATTTGCTGTGTTTGGTGGTTAATTCCAAACAGAAATAAGAGGGTGCGAGTCGCCCTTCATGAAGATAAAGAGGATGCATCATGGACCATCATGCTTTAATCCGTGCCTTACCGAAGGCTGAACTGCATGTGCATATTGAGGGGACATTTGAACCTGAATTGATGTTTGCAATTGCACAACGTAATCAGATTGCGATTCCGTATAAGACGGTAGAGGAAGTGAAGCAGGCCTACAATTTTCATAATCTGCAATCTTTTCTCGATATTTATTATGCGGGGGCAAATGTCCTGATCCATGAACAGGATTTTTATGACTTGGCCTGGGCATATTTTGAAAAATGTCATGCAGATCATGTGGTTCATACGGAAATTTTCTTTGATCCACAGACACACACCGCGCGTGGTGTCGCATTCAGTACGGTATTGAGCGGACTGAAAAGAGCCTGTCAGGATGCCCAGCAAAAATTTGGTATCAGTAGTTTTCTGATCATGTGTTTCTTGCGGCATCTGAGCGAAGAAGAGGCGCTGCAAACATTAGAGCAGGCTTTGCCTTATCAGCAGGAGATTATTGCAGTTGGGCTGGATTCTAGTGAAGTCGGCCATCCGCCTTCTAAGTTTGAACGGGTTTTTACCAAGGCACGTGAAGCCGGATTTCTCACTGTTGCCCATGCCGGAGAAGAAGGGCCAGCGGATTACGTTTGGCAGGCACTTGATCTGCTTAAAGTGCAGCGGGTTGACCATGGCGTACGTTCAGAAGAAGATTCTGCTCTCATGCAACGCCTGATTGCTGAAAAGATGCCTTTAACGGTGTGTCCATTAAGCAACTTGAAACTCTGCGTGGTCAAAGACCTGCATGAGCATAATTTGCGCCGTATGCTTCAGCAAGGGGTATGTGTCACCATTAACTCGGATGATCCTGCTTATTTTGGGGGATATATGAATGACAATTTTATTGCTACTGCTGATGCTTTGGAGTTGAGTAACGCCGAGTTGAAACAGCTTGCGATTAATTCATTTAATGCTTCATTCTTGAGCGAGGCTGAAAAACAGCATTGGATTGCTCAGATTAGTCAGCTGTAAAGTTAAAAACCGCATCTCAGGATGCGGTTTTTTATCCTTTACTTAGCTTGATGTGTCATGCTGCGTAAGACGTTATCTTTATCAATAAAATGGTGTTTCAGAGCAGCAAGAACATGGCCAACAATTATCACAGCCGCAAACCAGGATAGATAGATATGTAAAGGCTTGATGATGGCTAACAGTTCCGGGTTCTTCTCGACCAAGCGTGGCAGTTCAAATAAATAAAGCACAGGCACAGGTTTTCCCACACTCCAGCTAAACAGACAGCCAGTGACAGGAATCGCAATCAGCATAAAATAAAGCCCCAGATGTCCTAAATGGGCGAACAGTTTCATTGTTGGAGACATTGTAGCGGGAAGTTTGGGAGCAGGGTGTGTATAACGCCAAAAGAGACGGATTACCAATAGGAACATAATCATCGTGGCAATATTTTTATGTAAGGTAATGACATCGCCTTTAAAGTGTCCATCAACGTCATAACTTAAGAAATTTCCACTGTAAAAACCAATGAGCCAAGCCACAATAAAAATCAGTGCCATAATCCAGTGCAAGAATTGTGCGGTGCGAGTGTAATAAGATGAATGTTGCGATGACATAGGTTTCTTGAGTGATGATGAATGTGTGGGAATAATAGAAGGCTGCAGTGAGGGAAAAAACGCAGTACCTATGACGATGCGTTGCGCAATTGGAACGCTCATCTGTTATCTAATGTCTCTAAGGGAAATTACAGATGATTTTCACAAATCATGCAATTTAGTTATTTCATCTGTAGAAGGCTTTAGGCAAAATACTGCCGAAGCATTTTTATCATGAATTAGGAATTCGCTTTGAAAAAATTAGTATTATTATTCGCCCCTTTAACATTTATATTGAGCGCATGTGTTGCACCGATGTCAGGTACAACTACGGGGACAACGACGACTACAAACTCTACCGCGCAGCAATTGGGAATTACGGCCATTAAAATTGCAGCAAATGCCAAATGTAATACGGAGCTGAATAAACTGCCTGCATGGCAAACCGCAACACGTTTGATGACTGCTCAGCAGAAACAGAGTGTACAAACCAATATTTGTGGCTGTGTGAGCGAAAAAGCACCGACGAGTGTGACTGCCGTAGACTTGGCTGCAGCTGCAATTGATCCGGCTGCTCGTACCATTATTGTGAATAATGCCGTGAACCGCACAATTAATGCATGTATCAATGAAGCATTGCAATAATTCTGGAATTGAATCGAACAGGCTGACGGTGTTCAGCCTGTTTTTTATGGGGAGATAGGAACCTAACATGCGAATAGCGGGTGTCGATGAAGCAGGGCGAGGACCCTTGGTGGGTGCCGTTGTCGCTGCTGCGGTGATTTTGGATCCGAACAATCCCATTGAGGGATTGAACGATTCAAAAAAACTCACTGAAAAAAAACGTGAGAAATTATTTGTTGAAATTCAGCAAAAAGCCATCGCCTGGAGTATTGCGGAAGCTTCAGCACAAGAAATTGACGAGTTGAATATCTTGCAAGCTTCATTACTTGCGATGCGCCGTGCTGTGGAAGGATTGGCCGTGCAACCTGAAAAGGTACTGGTGGATGGTAATAAAGAGCCACAGGGGCTCATGATGGCTTGTGAGGCGATTATCGGTGGAGATGCACTGCATGCGGAAATCTCCGCAGCCAGTATTTTGGCCAAAGTCACCCGTGATCGTCAGATGCTGGTGCTGGATCAGCAGTATCCGCATTATGGATTCGCCAAGCATAAAGGATATCCGACCAAAGCCCATTTTGCTGCGATTGCTGAGCATGGGGTGGTGGATCAGCATCGTCGAAGTTTTGGCCCGGTCAAAAAAGTGTTAGGCCTTTAACTGAGTATTTTTCTGCACATAAATTTAAAGCGGCCGGTTGGCCGCTTTAGAAGAAATTAAACCTTAACGGTTATAATCCTTGGGAGCAAATTGGTCTTCTTCATAAAAAGAAGGTTGGTAATCTTGATCTATATGTTGCAGGTGTTCATGCATAGCGCGCTCATGCTGAATACGTTGATAGATCTCTTCACGATGCACGGACACTTCTTTCGGAGCATTAACACCAATACGAACCTGGTTTCCTTTGACACCAAGTACAGTCACGCTGACTTGATCCCCAATCATTAATGTTTCTCCGACGCGTCGAGTCAGAATCAGCATGTTTATCTCCTTGCTAAAACGCTAAACCTGCGATAGTTCTTGCATAAATAAAAAAATGACAAGCAGGGTCATCAGAGAAAATTTGAACAGAATGCCAAAAATTGCTGATATAACAATCCTGTTGAAATTTTCCTACAGCCTCAGCCTAAATATAACAGAGCCGCGATAGAAAAGACTATAGCGGCTCTATATTTTTTATCACGCTTTAGTTGAATATTAATTCAAAAATCTACAGTTAAGCGCGTGCACTGCTTTCGCCGTGTTCACGGTCTAAGCCAAAAGCAGTATGTAATGTACGTACTGCAAGTTCGAGGTAATTTTCTTCAATAATCACTGAAATTTTAATTTCAGAAGTCGAGATCATGAGGATGTTGATACCTTCATCAGCCAAAGCTGTAAACATTTTGCTTGCTACGCCCGCGTGAGAACGCATACCGACGCCTACAATCGATACCTTCACGATATCGTCACGGGTAGCTACTTCACGTGCACCAATGTTTTTCGCGGTTGCTTCAAGGATGGCAGTTGCTTTGGCAAGTTCACCACGGTTCACTGTGAATGTGAAGTCAGTTGTACCATCTTCTTCAACATTTTGGATAATCATATCCACTTCGATGTTGGCAGCACCAATTGGCGACAAGATTTTGGAAGCAATACCTGGTTCATCAGGCACGCCCAGGATGGTTAATTTAGCTTCATCACGGTTAAACGCGATACCCGAAATAATTGGTTGTTCCATGTTGTCTTCCGCTTCTGTGGTGATTAGTGTACCGACGTTCTTTTTGAACTCTTCGTCGAATGCGCCATCATCGTCATTATCAAAGCTTGATAATACGCGTAAAGGCACTTGGTATTTACCCGCAAATTCAACTGAACGAATTTGTAGGACTTTAGAACCAAGAGATGCCATTTCCAGCATTTCTTCAAAAGAAATGCGATCAACTTTTTTCGCTTTTGGTGCAACGCGTGGGTCGGTGGTGTAGACACCATCCACGTCTGTATAAATCTGGCACTCATCAGCCTTTAATGCGGCAGCAAGTGCAACACCTGAGGTGTCTGAACCACCACGACCCAAGGTAGTCGTGTTGCCATCAGCATCGAAGCCTTGGAAACCTGCAACGACAATCACACGACCTGCATCCAGATTTTCAGTCAAGGCATCTGTATCGATCGATTCAATACGAGCTTTAGTGAAGGCGCTGTCTGTTTGAATGCCAACTTGGCGACCAGTCAAAGATTTAGCTGCTACGCCAATAGAATTGAGCGCCATAGCTAACATGGAAATCGTTACCTGTTCACCCGTTGAAACCATTTGGTCCAACTCACGTGGATCAGGACTGTCGGTAATGGCTTTCGCGAGAGCTAACAAGCGGTTTGTTTCACCACTCATTGCAGATACAACCACTACAACCTTGTGGCCGTGATCATGCCAGCGCTTCACACGACGAGCAACATTTAAAATGCGCTCGGGGGTACCCATAGAAGTACCGCCATATTTTTGAACGATTAATGCCATAGTTGTTCCATATAAGCCATGACCCTGAAGTTGCTTTTCAGGGTCAGTTACACAAAAAGTGAAGTTTTATTGTTGTTCCAGCCAAGCCGGTACAGCAGCCATGACTGCTGCAAACTTCTCGTTAAGTGGCGCGCCACCTTGTGCCAAGTCAGGTTTACCACCGCCTTTACCGCCAAGTTCGCCGGCAAGGTGTTTGATGATGTCGCCTGCTTTTACAGTCGCATTGTATTGTTTTGCAACAGAAGCGATGAGGCTGACTTTGTCTGCATCAACGCCAGCAAGAACAATCACTGCCTCTTCGAGTTTGGATTTTACGCTGTCGTGTAAGTTGCGTAATGCTTTTGCATCCATTCCGTGTACGGTCGTAATTAGAGTCGCACGTCCAGCAATGTTCTGAACCTGATTCAGCAATTCTGTCGCTTGGAAATTGGCCAGTTTCTGGTTTAATTGCTCGAGCTGTTTTTGCAGTGAAGCTGCATTTTCAACAGTCGCCTGTACGCGCTCAAAAGTTTGGTCTTTCTGTGCCTTAAGCAACGCATCGATATTGCGAATGGTTCGATCGGCTTTTTGTACAGTTTCGAGCGCCTTGCTACCAGTCACCGCTTCAATGCGGCGTACACCTGCGGCGATCCCGCCTTCAGATATGATCTTGAACAGACCAATGTCACCCGTGCGTTTTACATGGATGCCGCCACACAATTCAATCGAGAAGTTTTTCTCTTCAATGATTGAACCCATAGAAAGTACGCGGACTTCTTCACCATATTTTTCACCAAACAGCATCATCGCGCCTTTGGCTTTGGCAGATTCAATATCGAGCAATTCGGTAGAAACAACGGTATTGGCAATCACTTCACGGTTCACCAACTGTTCAACTTGTTGCAGTTGTTCAAAAGTCACTGCCTGGTCATTGGCAAAGTCAAAACGCAAGATGTCAGAGGCAACCAATGAGCCTTTTTGTTGTACGTGTTCGCCCAAAACTTGACGAAGCGCGGCGTGTAACAAGTGGGTTGCAGAGTGATTACGTGCAGTGGCTTCGCGGATGTCGGCTTTGACGATGGCCTCAACAGTTTGAGCTGCTTTTAAGCTGCCCATGGTCACGATACCTTGATGTACAAATGCGCCACCAGATTTTTTCGTGTCTTGCACTTCAAAAATACCGGTATCGTTTTTGAAGATCCCTGTATCGCCAATCTGACCGCCACTTTCTGCATAGAATGGGGTTTGGTTCAGTACGATCAGCGCTTCATCACCCTCAGTCACTTCATCAACTTGCTCGCCATCTTTGTAAATGGCAACGATTTGACCTTGACCTTGGGTTGCGTCATAGCCATCAAATTGGGTTTCGCCTTCTACTTTGACAATGCTGTTATAGTCGACGTTGAATTTGCCAGCATCACGCGCACGTTGGCGCTGTGCAGCCATCTCAACTTCAAAACCGGCTTCGTCAATGGTTAAGTCACGTTCACGAGCAATATCAGCGGTTAAGTCTGTCGGGAAGCCGTAAGTATCATACAGTTTGAATACGGTTTCGCCCGGGATGACGGTACCTTGAAGATTGGCCAATTCGCCTTCAAGCAGTTTCAAGCCTTGCTCAAGGGTTTTGGCAAACTGTTCTTCTTCACGCAATAAAGTGGCTTCAATACGTTCTTTGTTGGCTGCGAGTTCAGGATAAGCTTCACCCATCACTTCAATCAGCGGTTGCAACATTTTATGGAAGAAGCTACCGGTTGCTCCGAGTTTGTTACCGTGGCGCACTGCACGACGAATAATACGGCGTAACACGTAACCACGACCTTCATTCGACGGGTTTACGCCATCTGCAATCAAGAAGCAGCAAGAACGCGTGTGGTCCGCCAATACGCGTAAAGATGGTTGACCTTGGTCTTCAATGCCAATGATGTTGGCAGCAGCTTTCAATAAATGCTGGAACAGGTCGATTTCGTAGTTGGAATTGACGTGCTGCATGACTGCAGAAATACGTTCCAAGCCCATGCCTGTATCGACAGATGGCGCTGGAAGAGGGTGTAATACACCATCCGCAGTACGGTTAAACTGCATGAATACGTTGTTCCAGATCTCGATGAAACGGTCGCCATCTTCTTCTGGTGTGCCAGGTAAACCGCCCCAGATATGATCACCGTGATCATAGAAAATTTCTGAACATGGACCGCAAGGACCGGTATCACCCATAGCCCAGAAGTTGTCTGATGCGTACTGGCCACCTTTATTGTCACCAATGCGGATAATGCGGCTGGCATCTAGGCCAATTTCTTTGTTCCAGATGTCATACGCTTCGTCGTCAGTATGATAAACCGTGGCATACAAACGATCTTTTGGTAGTGCCAGCCATTCATCGCTGGTCAAGAATTCCCAGGCAAATTTGATCGCATCACGTTTGAAGTAATCACCAAACGAGAAGTTGCCCAGCATTTCAAAGAAAGTATGGTGACGTGCGGTATAACCGACGTTGTCTAAATCGTTATGTTTACCACCGGCACGGACACATTTTTGTGAACTGGTTGCACGCACATAATCGCGTTTTTCCAGACCCAAGAAACAGTCTTTAAACTGGTTCATCCCGGCATTGGTAAATAGCAGGGTTGGGTCGTTGGCCGGAACTAGAGAACTCGATGCGACACGTGTATGCCCTTGCGATTCAAAATAGCGCAAAAATGCTTCACGAATTTCAGCGGATGTCATAAAACGAGTACTCACAACCAAGTCACTCCATAAATTCCAAAAAGGGGCTAAAAGCACTCTTGCGATGATGATTTGATCATGAGGGATCGAAAGAGGCTGGCTAATAATTTTAAAAACGCCAAATTATAACGGAAAATCCGAACGCGACCAATGATTTTAGTGGGAATATCAGACAAATCTGTGTTTATTCGAAATAGCTGTGTCCATTCACTCGCAGCTTGTTTTAACATAGGACAGTAAAACGATTTTTTCGATAGAAAGGACAACTGATGCAACGAGTGGCCATAAACGGTTTTGGGCGAATCGGACGTAATGTTTTGCGCGCCTGGTTTGAAAATCCCAAGGACTTTCAATTTGAGATTGTGGCCATAAATGATATTGCGGATGTAGAAACACTAGTTCATCTGTTTAAGTATGACTCGACGCACGGCCGTTTTGCCGGAACGGTTCAGGTGATGGTGGAACATGAACAGATCTATTTACAGATTCATTCCGGTTCTGCCAGTTTAAAGGTTCAGGTGCTCTGTCAGGCACAACCGCAGCTGTTGCCATGGCAACAGTTAGACATTGATGTGGTGTTGGAGTGTACCGGGTTGTTCCGATCGCGTGCCGCGGCAACCCAGCATATTCAGGCGGGTGCCAGACGTGTGATTATTGGTGCGGCACCCTTTGATACAGTCGATGCTGCGATTGTTTATGGTGTTAATCATCACGAAGTCAAAGCCACTGACCAGATTATTTCCAGTGTGTCGTGTACCACTCAGGCGTTGGTGCCATTGGTTAAAATTATTGATGATGCCTTTGGTATAGATACCGCACTAATGACGGAAATTCATGCAGTAACGGCCGATCAGTCGGTACTGGATCAGGCCCATCGTGATTTACGTCGTGCACGCGCTGCAGGACAAAATATTATTCCAACAACGTCTTCGGCCTTGGGCGCATTAAAACGTGTAATGCCAAAAATGGCGGAACGTATAGATGGTTATTCCATTCGTGTGCCGACCATTAATGTGGCGGCAATTGATTTAACTTTTATTTCACAAACCCCCGTTACCGTACATCATATTAATGAAATTTTAATCAAGGCTGCACAATCAGATTATGCGTCGATTATGTCGGTCACCGATGAACCTTTAGTGTCGAGTGACTTTAATCACTCGCCTTATTCATTAATTGTGGATTTAACCCAAACTATGGTGGTGGGACATCAGGCCAAGGTCTTTGCCTGGTATGATAACGAATGGGGTTATGCAAATCGTTTGCTCGATTTGTGTGAGTCTTTTCAATAATATAAAGTCGAGGGTGGTTGGGATGATCACCCCATAATTTTACATTGGGGAGTAACATGATGTTGCTAATGTGGGGATTTATCCTGTTATTGGCTATCGCAGTCATTTTTTTAATTGCGCTTCATTTTAAGAATGAAGCCAAAATGGCTGATGAGACCGAGCAACAGCATTTAGAAGAAAAAATAGCACTGCTTGAAGGGAATCTGAAAAAGACGCTCGAAATCATGCAGGAACTCGTCAAGAGTGTGCATCATGAACGGGAAACACTGAGTCAGGCTGTGCAGAAGGTCAACCATTTGGAGACTCAACAGACCGAACTTATGGCTTTGTTGGCCAAGTATGTGGGTCATGCGGAAGACTTAAAGAAAACTCAGCCTCAGCAGGCGGGAGTTTCTGTACAGGGAGCACCAGAAAGCTGAGAAATCTTGATCTTTTGTTCAAAAAAGAAGATTTTCTACTAAGGCTAGAGCCTTATAGTAGAGAAAAAAACATCACAAGATCTTTTAAAAATTGCGAGATTAGTGAACTTTCTTTACATTTAATGCACAACAAAAGTTTGCGGCATGATTTCTTAAAATTGTCAGGTGCATGCTGCAAACTATCGTGCTAAAATACGAGAAATCGGGTGTGTTCCCGATTTTTTTATGCGGATAGATTCCGCGCTGACAAGAATTTAGGTTTGCAACATGCCCATTTCAGAGACATGGTTATTACCTGACGGTGTAGCTGACGTATTACCAGAACAAGCACAGGTGATTGAATCGCTTCGTTGCCGTGCACTCGACTATCTTGCAGTTCGCGGATATGAATTGGTTTATACGCCTTTTATTGAATATATTGAGTCACTTTCTTCTCTTTCTGAATCTAACCAAGATTTAGACCTTGCGACCTTTAAAATCATCGATCAAATTTCTGGCCGTTTGCTGGGTGTCCGTGCGGATATGACCCCTCAAGTGGCACGTATCGATGCGCATGTCCGTCCGATTGATGGCGTGGCACGTTACTGTTATGCCGGCACTATCTTACATACAAAACCACAAGGCTTTTCTGCATCACGTGCGCCGTTGCAATTGGGTGCAGAGTTGTATGGTCACCAAAGTATTGCTGCAGATGTAGAAATGATCGATGTAATGCTCGGTATTGTGACCCTGGCGGATCATCAACAGGGACTGCATCTGGATTTGGCGCATGTCGGGTTGTTCCGCAGTTTGGTGAAACTGGCCGGTTTAAGCAAAGTTCAAGAGCGTCATTTGTCTGATTTGTATCAGCGTAAGGCATTGCCAGAATTGGCTGAGTACAGCGCAAGTCTAAATTTAGGTCAGGATTTTTATAATCTGGGCCGCTATTCAAGTGATTTAACAGCCTTAAAAGCTAACTTAACTTCAACGGTATTGGCAGATAGTGCCTTCCAAAGTGCCTTGAATGATTTAATTTCAACCAAGCAGCAAATTGAAAGCCGTTGGTCGAATATTCATGTCGGTGTAGATGTCGTTGAATTGCGTAGTTATCATTACCATACCGGTTTGATGTTCGCAGTATATGCACCAAACCGTGCAGCGCCACTGGCACAAGGCGGACGTTACGATGGTATTGGTGAACATTTCGGTCGTAGCCGCCCAGCAACCGGTTTTAGCTGTGACTTATACGCGCTTACTGATGGTCAGTTTGAGCAGCTAGAAGTCGTTGTGGCACCAAATGGTCATCAAACAGATTTGCTTCAGGCGATTGCTGGGGCGCGTCAGCAAGGTCTGCGTGTCATTCAGTTGCTTGGCGAGGATGATTTAAGCTCGGTACCGTATGCGACCCATCAAATGGTGCAGGTTGCAGGTGAGTGGACAGTCGAAAAGATTTAATCGCGTGGTTGTGCAAAGTCTTGCACAGTCAGGTTTTCAATTTTAACAGCATGATGTAATGAGGCTATTATGGGCAAAAATGTTGTGGTACTCGGTACCCAATGGGGCGACGAAGGTAAAGGAAAAATCGTCGACCTGCTCACAGATCAAGCGGCTGCGGTAGTTCGTTATCAAGGTGGACACAACGCAGGTCACACTCTTGTGGTTGGTGGTAAGAAAACTGTATTACACCTCATTCCATCAGGCATTTTGCGTGAAAACGTACTGTGCTTAATCGGTAACGGTGTGGTGCTTTCACCAGAAGCGCTCATCAAAGAAATGACCATTCTTGAAGAGCAGGGCGTACCGGTTAAAGAGCGTTTGCGTATTTCTCCGAACTGTCCTTTGATTCTTCCAAACCATATTGCACTGGATCAGGCACGTGAGAAAAAGCGTGGCAATGCAAAAATTGGTACTACAGGTCGTGGTATTGGCCCTGCTTATGAAGACAAAGTGGCACGTCGTGCAGTTCGTGTGGCGGACTTGGTACGTGGCGGCGAAGCATTAAAAGCTCAGTTGGCTGAATTGCTCGACTACCATAACTTCCAGTTGACTCAATACTACGGGGTTGAAGCAGTAAAACTGGAAGATGTATTGGCACTCTGCGACCAATGGCGTGAAGTCGTTGCTCCACTCGTGGTTGATGTCACCACTGAATTACATAATTACCGTAAAAACGGTGACAATATTATGTTTGAAGGTGCACAAGGTTCATTGCTCGATGTGGATCACGGTACTTATCCGTATGTCACTTCTTCGAATACCACTGCTGGTGGCGTAAGTTCTGGTTCTGGTTTGGGTCCATTACACCTTGACTATGTATTAGGTATTACCAAAGCTTACACAACTCGTGTAGGTGCGGGTCCATTCCCAACAGAATTGCATTACGATGCAGCGACGGATACGGGCGATGCAATTGGTCGTCATTTGGGTACGGTAGGTCACGAGTTCGGCGCATCGACTGGCCGTCAGCGTCGTTGTGGCTGGTTTGATGCAGAAATCTTACGCCGTTCCGTAGATGTGAACTCGCTTTCAGGTATCTGCTTGACCAAACTGGACGTATTGGATGGTTTGGAAGAAGTGAAAATCTGTATCGGTTATGAAAACACCGATTCAGGTTGTGTAGGTTCGTCTGATGCTTTAGCGTATGAAAACTTAAAACCAATTTACGAAACCATGCCAGGTTGGTCTGAGTCGACGGTAGGTGCTACAAGCGTTGAACAGCTTCCACAAAATGCAATTAACTATATCAAGCGTATTGAGCAGTTAATCGAGTGTCCAATCGACATCATCTCGACCGGTCCGGACCGTGCAGAAACGATTGTACTTCGTCATCCATTTGACGCTTAATCCGCGAATGATGTGACAGAAAAGCCCCATATATGCTGGGGCTTTTCTATATCTTGATATTTATTTGATAAAAATGACAACGACTAAAGTCGAGCATCCAAAAAGGAGAGATGGCTTTAGGCTAGAGATGATTTTAACGCTGTATTTCAGGGAAGTAGATGCAAAGTAACGTTTCCAAAACCATGTTTTATTCACTGTTGTTTGCAATTGGTGGTGCACCGACCATTGCCATGTGGATTATACGAAGTCAGACTGCAGACGTCGGACGTTATTTTGATGTATTGGTGGGGCTGTCTTTTGTCTTGGCTGCGATTATTGCGCCGATTATCTTGTTGCAAAATATCTATCTGCTATGGAAACGTAAAAAGGTCAATCTAGAAGACAAGATCGAACCACTATGCCATTTCTATTTTGTGATTGACCTCGCTTGTTTGGCTTCTTGGGTATTCTTTAGCTTTTCGTAAATCACTCTAATATTTTAAGTAAAAGTAGATCGATTACATCATTGCAAAGTGAAGCTTTAAAGTACTGAGAGTTTATTGAGTACAGTGCATTGATATTGTGAATATTTTATGGATAAGTGATTACACAAATCCAAAGATTATGGCGAGCTCAAGCACTTAAAACGCTTTTGTGCTTTGTCTATAATACGCTAAAGTTCACTTTTCAATAAATATACTGCTTTTAGCAAATACAGTAGAGTCGAAGCCTATGCAAATGCAAAACAAATTGCTTCTTAGTCTATGTGCAGCAGGTATCATCACCTTGTCGGGCTGTACAACCATGGCCGATATGGCGGGTGCAGATAGTGCTACGCTCAATGCGACATCGACGCAAAGCTATAATAAGATGGTTCAAGAAGCACAGAGCAAAAACCAATTGGATACCAGCTCTGCAACTTACCGTCGTGTTTATTCAGTCTTTAACCGTTTAAGACCATATGCTGATCAACAAAACCAAACCGGTACAGCATTTGCATGGCAACTAGCTGTGTTGAAGTCGAGTGATGTCAATGCCTATGTCGCACCGGGCGGCAAAGTGGTGTTTTACACTGGTATTGTGGAAAAGCTAAACCTGACAGATGCCGAGATTGCAGCTGTCATGGGGCATGAAATGGTGCATGCCTTGGAAGAACATGCGAAAAGCAAAATCGGTGCACAGGCATTGACCAATCTCGCGATTGGAATTGGCAAAAGCTATGCAGGGAACAGTATTGGTCAATTGGGTTCAGCAGCGATTGATCTAGGGGCACAGGTAGGCGTAGGCTTACCCTATTCGCGTAGTTTGGAAACACGTGCCGATCAGGGCGGTTTGATGCTCATGGCGCGTGCGGGCTATAATCCGCAAGCTGCGATCACGCTCTGGGAAAAGATGAATAAACTGGAAGGAGCAGGCGGTGCCTCATTCTTGTCGACACACCCATCAAATGTACAACGCATAGAATTAATGCGTCAGAATTTGCCGGCAGCACAAGCAATTTATAACAACCGTCGCTAAGCATAGCCGGATGTAAAAAGGATGCCTTTGAGCATCCTTTTTCTGTTCTTAGGGAGCCGGATTGGGCTGCTGTATGTGAATAGCCTCAATCCCCTGTAAGACTTCTGGATTCAATTCGATTTCAAAGGCAGCGATGTTTTCTTTTAACTGATCCAGGCTGGTTGCACCAATGATCGTCGATGTTACGAAGAACTGTTGCTTGATAAAGGCTAAGGCCAGTTGGGTTAATGTTAATCCATGCTTTTCTGCTAATTGTGCATATTGTTCGGTAGCCCATTCACTTTGTGGGTTGCTGTAACGGCTGAAGCGTGAAAATAATGTTACCCGTGCATTGGCCGGTCGTGCACCATGACGGAATTTACCGGTTAAATAACCAAAAGCGAGGGGAGAATAAGCGAGTAAACCGACCCCTTCATAATGGGCAATCTCTGACATTCCGACTTCATAAGTACGGTTGAGCAGGTTATAAGGATTTTGTACACTGACAAATTTGCTTAAACCGAGTTTTTCGGCTAATTGTAAAAATTTCAGTGTTCCCCACGGTGTTTCATTAGACAGGCCAATGTAGCGTATACGGCCTTTTTTAATTTCCTGATGTAGGGCGGTGAGCGTTTCCTCTAAAGGTGTAACCTCTAGGTTGCTCGTGGCATGATGGTTTGTATAACCCAGTTGACCAAAGAAGTTAGTTGGGCGTTGCGGCCAGTGTAACTGATAGAGATCAATATAATCCGTGCGCAAACGTTGCAGTGAGCCGGTAATTGCACTGTCAATTTCGGTAGCGGTAAAGCGGGTGTGTCCATCACGGATATGGCTGCCACCTTGTGATGGGCCGGCAATTTTAGAGGCGATAAACAGCTGGTCACGTCCGCCATTTTGTGCAATCCAGTTGCCCAGAATTTCTTCGGTACGGCCTTGTGTTTCCGGTTTTGGTGGAACTGGATACATTTCTGCCGTGTCCCAGAAATACAGACCCTGATCGAGCGCATAACGAAGCTGTGCAAAGGCTTCTGCTTGCGTGTTTTGCTCACCAAAAGTCATGGTACCTAAACAGATTTCAGGTAGCTGGATGCCGGTATGGGCAAGTGGATTATATTTCATTCTGATCCCTTATTTTGTTGTTGCTCTAGGATAAAGTATTCACGGCGTATTGATAAATCATCAATATCGCAAAGCTTGTACAAAATTGTCAAAGTTACGGGGTGTTTTGGTTCATCGTGCTTGGGTTGGGTTTAGCCATAAAAAAAGCAAATCCGGAGATTTGCTTTTTTTTGAGTTTTGAAGATCTTATTCTTCAAACTCATATTCTTCTTCCGCTACGGCTTCATTTTCTTCAAGCGAACTATCGAAGATCAAAATGGCTTTACCATCCGTCTGAATCATACCCTGCTCTTCGAGGGTCTTCAGAACGCGGCCCACCATTTCACGTGAACAGCCAACAATACGGCCAATTTCTTGGCGGGTAATGCGAATCTGACGGCCATTTGGCAGAATCATCGCTTCTGGTTGTGAGGACAGCTCAATCAGGCAGCGTGCGATACGTCCAGAAACATCGATAAAGGCCAAGTCAGTGACTTTACGTGTCGTATTTTTTAAACGACGCACCAGCTGTGCAAACACCGCATAGCTCAAATCCGGATATTGTTTGCTGAGCTCATGGAAGTTGTCATAGCTGACTTCGGCAATCTCACACACATCACGTGTACGCACTTCAGCAGTACGTTGTGGATTGGCCTCAAATAATCCCATTTCCCCAAAAAAATCCCCAGGATTCAAATATGCCACTACGATTTCGCGGTCATCATCTTCCCGCAAAATGATGGAAACAGAACCTTTTAAAATTAGATATAAAGATTTTGACTCTGTTCCTGCATCAACAATAGTGGTACGTTTTGGATAGCGGTTAATATACGCGCGTTTTAATAATGCCTTGACTGATTCTGGTAATTGGCCGGGAGACAAAGCATCGGTACTAAGTTGTGAAAAGTTTGCAGTCATGCTTAAAAATTCCGAGTTGGATAAAAGTTAGATCGCACAAGACCTAAAGTGAACTTGACACACCGAAGAAGAGGTGAAATTCCTTATCAACTCATTTTATGTTAGTGTACAGGTACGCCCGTAAATTTATAGCTTTTTTTAGGTAGTTGCAATGCAAACAAGTGTTCATTGGCTAGAGAATGTTGCTTTTGAAGCAAAATCAGAAAGTGGTCATAGTGTGATCATGGATGGCTCTCCGGAGTATGGTGGTGAAAACCGTGGACCACGTCCTATGGAGTTGATCCTAATGGGACTTGGTGGGTGTGCTTCGTTTGATATTGTGACAATTTTAAAGAAATCTCGCCAAGATGTGACGAATGTGGTATGTCAGTTAAGTGCTGAGCGTGCGGATAGTATCCCAGCGGTGTTTACCAAGATTCATCTGCATTTCGTAGTGACTGGTAAAGGCGTGAAAGAGAAACAGGTAGCTAAAGCCGTTGAGCTTTCTGCTGAGAAATACTGTTCAGCAAGCAAAATGCTCTCTGATGGCGGTGTTGAAATTACCCATGATTTCGAAATTATCGAAGCTGAATAAATCAGCGCTGCGCTTGCAAAGAAGCTGATCTTGAGGATTGGCTTTTTTTATGGCGTGAAAATCTTAATTAATCGCGCTTGCTGGGCTTGAAAATTTTAAAGATAACCTACATATTATAACTAAAGAATACCTGAATTTTTATTCTAAGATTTTGAAAAATATTTAAAAATTTATTTGAAAAATAACAATACATTCCCATGTATTACACAAGTACAGAATCTCTTATGAGGAATAATAACAATGCGATTTGAAAAGTTCACAAACCGCCTGCAACAAGCTTTATCAGATGCTCAGTCACTCGCTGTAGGGAAAGATCACACTGTGATTGAAGGAATTCACATACTCAGCACGCTTCTTGAAGAGCCTTCAAACGTGAGTTTATTGCAGCAGGCGGGTGCCAACTTGCGTGAACTACAACAGAAACTTGAGCAGGCTTTAAACGATGCTGCGACATTGGCGAACCCAACCGGTGATGTCAATCTCAATCCTGAAGCGGTCAAAATCCTGAATCTTGCAGATCGTTATGCACAAAAAGCAGGAGATGAGTTTCTTTCGACTGATTGGGTGATTTTGGCGCTTGCTGAAACCGGAAAAACCCAAACTATTTTGAGCAGTGTCGGTGTTACACCGCAGAGTCTGCGTCAAGTTATTGAAAAAATCCGAGGCGATGAAAAAGTTATGAGCAATACCCATGAAGAACAACGCGACTCACTGAATAAATACACGATTGATTTAACCGAGCGTGCGTTGTCGGGCAAGCTCGATCCAGTGATCGGTCGTGATGATGAAATTCGTCGAACCATTCAGGTCTTGTCACGCCGTACCAAAAACAATCCGGTATTGATTGGTGAACCGGGCGTGGGTAAAACCGCGATTGTCGAAGGTCTAGCACAGCGCATCGTGGATGGAGAAGTACCTGAGAGTCTGAAGAACAAGCGTGTCTTGTCACTGGATTTGGGTTCTTTGCTTGCAGGTGCCAAATATCGTGGTGAGTTTGAAGAACGTCTGAAAGCTGTTCTAAAAGACTTGGCCAAGCATGAAGGTGAAATCATCCTGTTTATTGATGAGTTACATACTTTGGTGGGTGCAGGTAAGGCTGATGGTGCCATGGATGCCGGCAACATGCTGAAACCGGCTCTGGCACGTGGTGAGTTGCGTTGTGTCGGTGCAACCACACTCGATGAATATCGTCAGTATATTGAAAAAGATGCTGCGCTTGAGCGACGTTTCCAGAAAGTACTGGTGGATGAACCAAGTGTTGAAGACACCATTGCCATTTTGCGTGGTTTGAAAGAGCGCTATGAGGTGCATCACGGGGTGAAAATTCTGGACTCTGCCATCATTGCTGCTGCGAAAATGTCACATCGTTATATCACAGACCGTCAGTTGCCTGACAAGGCGATTGACCTGATTGATGAAGCCGCTTCTCGGATCAAGATGGAGTTAGATTCTAAGCCTGAAGCTTTGGATAAACTGGATCGTCGATTGATCCAGCTCAAGATGCAGCTTGCAGCAGTACAAAAAGATGAAGATGTCGGCAGCAAGGCAGAAGTTGCTCACCTCGAGAAACAGATCGTTGAAGTTCAGAAAGAATACAATGACTTGGAAGAGGTGTGGAAAGCTGAAAAAACGCTGGTAGAAGGTGATAAGCAGATTCAGGCTCAGTTGGATCAGGCTCGCGTGGCTTTGCAAAAAGCCCAGCGTGAGAATGATCTGGCGGAAATGGCACGATTGCAATATGGCGTGATTCCTGAGCTGGAAAAGCAGCTTGAGCTGGATGAAAATGCCGAAGAAGTGGAAGAATTCAAGCTATTGCGCCACAAAGTGACAGACAATGAAATTGCTGAAGTCGTCAGTGCTGCAACCGGTATTCCTGTGGCAAAAATGCTGCAAGGTGAACGCGAGAAGCTGTTGCATATGGAAGAGTTCTTGCACAACCGTGTGGTTGGTCAGGATGAAGCTGTGGTCGCGGTTGCGAATGCGGTACGCCGTTCACGTGCAGGCTTGTCGGATCCAAACCGTCCGAGCGGCTCATTCCTGTTCCTCGGCCCGACAGGTGTGGGTAAAACCGAGTTGACCAAAGCTTTGGCGAACTTCCTGTTTGACAGTGATGATGCCATGATCCGTATCGACATGAGTGAATTCATGGAGAAACATAGTGTCAGCCGTTTGGTCGGTGCTCCTCCAGGTTATGTGGGTTATGAAGAAGGCGGTGTCTTGACCGAAGCCGTCCGCCGCAAACCTTACAGTGTCGTGTTATTTGATGAAGTTGAGAAAGCCCATCCTGATGTGTTCAATATCTTGCTTCAAGTGCTGGATGATGGCCGACTTACTGATTCGCAAGGTCGTGTTGTGGATTTTAAAAACACGGTGATTGTCATGACTTCGAATCTAGGTTCACATGATGTACGTGAACTTGGTGATGGTGCGACTGAAGATGAAGTACGTACCGTGGTGATGAGTGCGGTGAGTCAGCATTTCCGTCCAGAATTTATCAACCGTATTGATGAGTTGGTGATCTTCCATTCGCTGAAAAAAGTGCAAATTCGTGGTATTGCCGATATTCAGTTGGGCCGTTTGCGTGCGCGTCTCAGTGAGCGTGATCTGAAACTTGAAGTGGATGATAGTGCATTTGATCTGTTGATTGATGCAGGTTTCGATCCTGTCTATGGTGCACGTCCATTGAAACGTGCCATCCAGCAACAGCTTGAAAACACGCTAGCGCAAAAAATCCTGGCTGGAGAGTTTGTGGCTGGAGATACCATCGTGGTGAAATCCGACGCGCATGGCTTGGTCTTTGACAAATTAAAAGTGCACTAAACTGCAGCAATAAAAAACCTGGCTCCTGCCAGGTTTTTTATTGTGGCTTTTAAAAATCGATCATTTAGTTAGGAAGACCATTTAAAAAGCAAGATAAGTTGTTTATTTATAAAACAATTGTGATTTGTACTTTTTAATTTATACTTACGCTGAACAATAAATAAACAATCAGAGTTCAATATGTCTAAATTAAAATGGGGTGTGGGGGCAATCATTGCACTAAGTGCAACAGCGGTTGGTGGACATTTATATACCGCCCAAAGTTTGAAATCCTTTTATCAGCAGGACGTCATTCCTCAATCGGAAAAATTTTCAGTACAGTATCAGAATTTTGAAATGGGACTTTTACGTGGGCAGGCGGATTGGCATGCACAATTACGCCTCGATCCCTGTAAGCCGAATGAAGTCATCCGATTTCAGGGGCAGGATCAGATTCACCGGAGCTGGGATGGTTATCGCATTCACTCCCAAATTAAGCTGATTCAGGCAGAGCCATCGGTACAAAAATTATTTGAAGTACCCCTACAGGCAGATACACGTATCACTTGGACCGGCCAGACCCAGACTACGCTCACCACGCCGGCTATCAGCCAGAAACTCAATAATCTTCAAATCACTCTGGATCCGATGCGGTTAACGATACAAGGTAAGCCAAAAGAGCAAGAGTTTAAATTGCTTAAACTGCAATTGGAAATGCCAAATTTGACTGTAACTGACCAGGCGTCTTATTTGCAATTGTCTGGACTTAAGTTTGCAACCGATCAAGGTTTAAACCAGCAGCTTTTAGAGGCTGGTAAGACGGAGATGCGTCTGGAACGCATGAAAGTCATGGGAACAGGACTACGGAAATCCAGACAGGCTGAATTGCGCAATCTGCATTTTGAAACACAAACTGAGCTGACTGAACGGGTCGTTAATACACAGATGACTTTCGGCTTAGAAGAAATGAGTTTCCCAGGCACATCGGGTCTACGTGATGTGAAATTTAATTTTGATCTGAATGAGGTGCATCAAGGAAAGTTGTTTGAGGTTCTGCAAGTGCTGAAAAATGCAGAACAAAACTGTGTGCCTGTGAATGCATTACTGAAACAACTTGAACCTGCTCTGGTTGGAATGATGAATGAAGGCTTTGCTTTTGCCTCGAAAGACAACCAGATGAAAGTTGAACAAGGCTTTGCGAAAGCAACGATCAATGGACGGGTCATGCCTAGTCATCAGGCGAATTTTGAGAACCTTTGGAAGATGATGCCGCGTTTGCTGGAGTATAACGCGGAACTACAATTTGATAAAAATCTGGTTGCGGCATTGATGAAAGGCGTGCTCGGCCAAGGCAAGGGGAGTTCGGATCAGGAAATTGAAAATATGCTGACAAAAATGCAGGAGTCTGGCCAGCTCAAACGTGAAGGTGATGTCATGAAAATGGCAGTTGAATACAAGTATGGCGAGAAGAAATTTTTAACTGAATAATAAAGAAAAAGGCCGCATCAGCGGCCTTTTTACCAGCATTTCTAAACGATGCATTACACTTGGTAATGACGAATTCTCCAGGCACGGTGAATTTTCTGGTTTCGTTTAAAATCAGGTCCGATGGTGTCTTGCGTGATTTCTTCCACATCAAACAAGGCTGGAATTTCCTCATCCATCTCAAAACCACGGTAGTTGTTAGAGAAGTACAGGGTACCGTCACTGGTTAAGCGGTTCATGGCACGCTTAAGCAATGATACATGATCGCGTTGTACATCAAACGTTCCATAGAACTTTTTCGAGTTGGAAAAGGTCGGCGGATCAATAAAGATCAGGTCATATTGCTCATGGCCGTCTTTGAGCCATTCAAAACAATCACTTGCGAAGAATTGATGCTGTTGATCGGCATGATCGACGGTTAAACCATTGAGAACGAAGTTCTCTTTTGACCAATTTAAATAGGTGTTCGACAAATCGACACTCGTCGTACTCGCAGCACCACCCAAAGCCGCATGTAAGCTCGCGGTTGAGGTGTAACTGTACAAGTTGAGGAAGTGTTTGCCACGAGCTTCATTGGCGATACGCAAACGGATCTGACGGTGATCCAAGAACAAACCGGTATCCAAATAATCGGTTAAGTTCACTAGAATCTTGGCTTTGCCTTCCTGCACAATAAAACGTTTAGAAGCGGTACTTTGTTTGGTGTACTGACTTTTACCTTCCTGACGTGCACGGGTTTTAATAAATACTGCATCACGTGGTAAACCGGTCACCGCACGAATGGCAGCCAAAGCCAGATTAAAGCGTTTTTTAGCTTTCTCTGGGTCGATCTTTTTGGGTGGTGCATATTCTTGCACATGCAGGCGATCACCATACAAGTCGACCGCTAAGTTAAAGTCTGGCAAATCTGCATCATAGAGACGTAAGCAGTAAATATTTTCTTTGACTGCCCATTTTTTCAGGGTTTGCATGTTCTTTTGCAAACGGTTACTGAAATCTTCAGCCCCTTCAATTGGTTCAAACTGCTGAGGTTGCCAGTTGGCCAAGAAAGGTTGAGTGACTGTTGCAGGTTTGATGGTGCCAAAACGGATATAGATCGGCAGTTTCCCGTTCATCAAACGTAAAGTTTGAGGCTCATAAAAAGCCAGCACATCAGCCTGTTCAATCTGGGCAGCAATAATCGCAGCATGCTGGTTCGGGAAATGCTGTTGTAACAACGCAGATAAGCCCAGATATAAGGCACGGTTAGAGGCTTTGTCACCGAGACGTTCGCCATAAGGCGGGTTAGTCACAATCAGCGCTTTTTTACCTTCAGCGTTGAAATCCGGCCAGTCTGCCAGCGTGCGTTCTTCAATCTGAATACGATCGAGCAGCTTTTCAAAACCTGCAGCCATGATGTTTTGGCGAGTGGCTTTAATCGCTTCCCAATCTGCATCAAAGGCATAAAATTGAGGTAAGGGCTGAGCCAATGCTTGTTCATGACGTTCAGCAGCTTCAGATTTGAGTTTTAACCACAATTCACGGTCATGTCCATGCCAGCCATTAAAACCAAAGCGGCGAACCAGACCCGGTGCACGGTCGGTCAGAATCAGTAAGGCTTCGATAATAAAAGTACCTGAACCACACATTGGATCCAGAATGATGTCAGGGTTGAGTTCTTTTAACTTGGCTTTTTGCAAAATGGCTGCAGCCAGGTTTTCTTTGATTGGCGCATCGGTCATATAACGGCGATAGCCACGTTTGTGCAACGAATCACCCGAAAGATCCAGGCAGTAGGTATGTTCAGTTTTACCCGCAAGGACATACAGTGTGATTTCAGGTTGTTTGGTGTCAATGCTCGGACGACGGCCAACCGCTTCCATAAAGGCATCAACAACACCATCTTTGACCCGTAAAGTCGCGAATTGGGAATTGACCTTGATTTCGCGTTCAACATGCAAACGGATGGCAAAGGTACTTTGTGGTGCAAAAATCAGTGACCAGTCAAAACTGATTGCACCTTCGTAGAGTTCTTCTGCGACATCACGGGCATCGTGGGTACGTTCTAACTCATAGGTATGGATAGGTAACAGCACACGCGATGCCAGACGTGACCACATACAAATGCGATAAGCTGTTTCTAGGGTTCCTTCAATGATTAAACGTCCGGCTTTACGTTCGGTCACTTTGCTCCCGAGTTGTTCGATTTCTTCCTCGAGCAGCTGTTCCAGACCATCGGCACAAGTAACCCAATAGGTGTTTAAACGTGAAGACGTATTCATAAATGAGGTAAACCAAAGCTTATAACTATTAACTTGGCAAAGTTTAACGTATTTCGCTGTGTAAAGCTTTGGAAATTATTGAGCTGCATATTTGTTTTGTCACTCATCTAAATGAATGAAATTACAGTGGAATTTGCTATTAATCTGAATATAATTGATTTCGCCAGTGGGGAACGTTGCATAAACTGGCACAGTTGAACGACTTTTTAATAATTTTAATTGTATAGGAACGAAAGAATCATGGAATCTAGCATGAGCAATGGAATGTTGGCACATACGGAATCTTTTTCAATTGCCACACAGATTTATGTGCGATTACGTCGTGTCAGTGGGCGTGTGATTGATGCCATGTACCTGGCTGAAAATACGGAATATGCGCGTTATGTGACGGATTTAGCCTTGGCTACGGGTGATCCTGAACTCGCGCAACAAGTGACGCGACTAGGTGTGGTGATGGGTTTAAACTCACAACCTACTGCTAAAACTGAAGTGAAAAACTCTCAATTGACTGAAGCAGAAGTAGTGAAAAGTTTTAGTATGTTTTAAAAACTGTTTATCGGACAGGATAATCTGCTGACAGGACATCCAGATCGTGATTCTGATCAAAAAATATTAAATTGGTATGTATTTTGCTAAATAAAAACTGACATCTAATGGGGATTCAAGCCCCCAATGATGGCCATTGTTTTTAACCATTTTGATTATTTTTATTTCATGGGGAACGGTCGAATGAAACAAGCAATCAGTCATGGATTTGTGGCAAACAGCGAATCTTTTTCAATTGCTACGCAGATTTATGTTCGGCTCAGACGTGTCACAGGCCGTGTGGTGGATGCCATCTATCTGGCTGAAAATCCAAGCTACGCCCGCCATGTGATACAACTGGCACTTGCCACACAAGATGAAGAATTGGCACGTTATGTCGATCGTTTAACGGCGGTGATGCAATCATCATCGGATCATGCATTTTCTGAGCAAACAGCTGCAGCACCAAGCGCTGCATATGATACTGAGCCTAGTCCAGAAGAAATCTATCAGGCACAGGTATCGCATCACTATATTGGTGCATTGCGCTAGCACCCAAGGCCTTAAATAACCTAGGTGGTTTAAGGCCTAATCAAATTCTTTGGTATTGCTCAGTTGCTACTTTTCCTGATGAATATCAACTATAAATCCTATCGGGCCTATTCAACGATTGTCTTATCGTTTGCTGTCAAAGCACGCAAAGTTCTTCTGCGAAAAAGATAGATTTGGGCTACACTATGCACGTTTTCGCGATTCGACCTATAGGAATCCATTATGCATATTGCGGCCTTGCATCAACCTAGCCAGATTCAGCTCAACCAGCATGGCAATCTCAAGCATTTCTTGACGATTGAGGGCTTGTCTAAAGAGAATCTCACAAAAATTCTAGATACGGCTCAAAGTTTTCTTGATGATAATAATAATCTGATCAATCGTCCGCTGCTTGAAGGCCGGACAGTGATGAACCTGTTTTTTGAAAACTCAACTCGTACCCGTACGACTTTTGAAGCTGCGGCCAAACGCCTGTCAGCCAATGTGTTGAATATTGATATTGCACGTTCAAGTACCTCAAAAGGGGAAACACTGCGCGATACGCTATGGAATCTTGAAGCCATGGCAGCTGATATATTTGTGGTGCGTCATTCTTCTTCTGGCGCTGCGCATTTTATTGCCAACACGGTTTGTCCGAATGTCGCGATCATTAACGCGGGTGATGGCCGCCATGCACACCCAACCCAAGCCATGTTGGATATGTTGACCATTCGCCGTGAAACGAAAAAGCCCTTTGAAGCCTTGAGTGTGGCCATTATTGGCGATATTAAACACTCACGTGTGGCGCGTTCGGATGTGGCCGCTTTACAGACTCTAGGGTGTAAAGATATTCGCGTGATTGCGCCAAATACCTTGTTGCCTGTTGGCTTTGATGAATATGGTGAACATGTTCGTTTATTCAACAACATGGATGAAGGTGTGCGTGATTGTGATGTGATTATTGCTTTACGCATCCAGAATGAGCGTATCGACTCACCCGCACTCGCGTCTCAATCCGAATTCTACAAAATGTATGGACTCAATAAAGAGCGTCTTGCCTTGGCGAAACCTGACTGTATCGTAATGCATCCGGGACCGATGAACCGTGGTGTTGAAATCGATTCAAGCATCGCAGATGGACCACAGTCGGTGATTCTAAAACAAGTGACCAATGGTATTGCGGTGCGTATGGCAGTGTTGGCTTTGTCGATGCAGGGCCAATTACAAGCACAAGGTTTAATTGAAGCAATTGCGGTTTGAGGATGTTCACATGAGTATTGTAAAAATTGAAAATGTCCGTGTGTTAGATCCGATCCAGAACACCGACACAGTACAAACCGTTTATTTGCAAAATGGTCAACAGGTTGCCGCTACTGCACAGGTTGATGAAACCATTGATGGTCAGGGCAAATGGTTGATGCCGACTATGGTGGATTTGTGTGCCCGTTTGCGTGAGCCAGGTCAACAGCAGCATGGTACGCTGAAATCTGAAGGTCGTGCTGCACGTGAGAATGGCATTCTGCATGTGATTGCACCACCTGATTCTAAGCCAATTGTGCAGGACAATGGCGCACTGATTCATGGCTTGCAGGAAAAAGCCATGCTCGATGGTGGTATTTATCTGGACATTATTGGTGCGCAAACTCAGGGCCTGAATGGTAAACAACCAGCCAATATGGCAGGATTGAAAAAAGGGGGTTGTAGTGCAGTTTCCAATGCCAATGCAGCATTTGCGGATGATGATGTGGTGATCCGTACCCTCGAATACGCAGCAGGTTTGGGCTTGACGGTCGTGTTTTACGCAGAAGAGCCTCAGATTGCCAAAGATGGCTGTGTACACGAGGGCTTTATCGCTTCACGTCAGGGCTTACCGATGATTCCAGCGATCGCTGAAACTATCGCGATTGCGAAATATTTGTTGATGATTGAAGCGACAGGTGTCCGTGCTCACTTTGGTTTGCTGTCTTGCGGTGCATCAGTTGAACTGATTAAGGCTGCCAAAGCAAAAGGCTTACTCGTGACAGCGGATGTCGCGATGCATCAACTGCATTTAACTGAACAATTAATTGATGGTTTTAATGCACTGGCGCATGTGCGTCCACCTTTACGCTCAGAGCAGGACAAAAACCTGTTGCGTCAAGCGCTTAAAGACGGTGTGATTGATGCAATCTGTACGCATCATGAGCCATTGTCAAGTTCAGCAAAAATGGCACCTTTTGCCGAGACTCAACCAGGCATCAGTGCTTTTGATACCTATGTAGCATTGGGTGTGCAACTGGTGCGTGAAGGCTTGTTCACGCCATTGGAATGGGTGGAAAAAGTGACTCTGGCACCAGCAAAAGTAGCCAATATGTTTGAGCGTTGGCAGCAGCAAGCAGGTTGGGTGCTGGTCGATCCAGAACTGCACTGGGTGGTGAATAAAGAGAGCATCTTGTCACAGGGTAAAAATACACCGCTGTTGCAGCAGACCTTGACAGGTAAAGTGTTACAGACTTTTATTCCAGCATAATTCGATATCTTCGCTTGAAAGGTCAGCTTCGGCTGGCTTTTTTTATGTGCAGTAGTTTTGTTGGGGTCTTAGCGAAGTTTTGTTACTACTGAACACTTTTATTGGTATTCGTTGCATTTTGTCAAATAGAATAAAAAACAATCAAATTCAGCATAATAAAAATAGACCAGTGCGAGGAGATACGCATGAGTTTGAACTTTATTGATTTTTTAAAACAACACGTGTCTGCCATGGTGTTGGAAGGTGACAGTCAGAATTTACTCGTCAAGAGTCAGGCCTTATCTGCGTTTTATCCCGTTTTTTTGAGTATTCTACACGCTTATCCTGAGCGGATTGAAACTTTACAGAACCATTTAAAACCGACACTTTCCGACGTGTTTCAGGGACATCCCGTCATTCAGCAACAGTTTTTACAACAGGTGAGTGCTACAGCACCTCAGGCAGAAATTGCAGCCGTATTAAATCAGTCTATCGCGCCCACGCTTACGCTTTTGGCTGAGCAAGCGGGTAATCGTGATGCAATCGCGATTGAACATTTCCTCCAGCAGCACGCTGCAGAGATTCAGCAAGCTTTACCGGAGTGGGCGACTATACTGCTCAGTGTGCTTGGAGCACAGACCGAAACCATTGAAACTGTTGATGGATTGCCTAGCCAAGCTATTGTTACTGAAACCCAGCAGGAAAAGGCACGTTCTGGATGGCTGTTTGCCGTGCTGGGATTACTGATTTTTGCATTTCTTCTGGCATTTTTGTTGCGTACATGTGACCAACGGCGGGAAGTTGAATCCACCACTGCAACCTCGGTGGTTGGTACGCAGCCTGCGATGTTCCAGATTTCTATGGGGCATCAGGGAGAATTGGTCACCTGCCGAATTTACTCGGGTGACTTAAACTATATCGAAATTTTACAGGGGCAGGTAAAACAGATTTTTAATCATGCCAATGGGTGTGGTGCAGATCATCAAAGTAAATACCATCAAACCTTTACCAATCAGGATGCCTTGCCGAGCGTATTGAAATTATTGAAAGATGTGCCCAATATTATGCTGACGTGGCAAGGAACAGAGATTCTGATTCAATCTTCAAACAATGCCCGCGCGCAGGCAATTGCTCGTGAAATTCAGAAACTGACCCCAAATATGCAGGTACGTGTAGTTCCACCCCAACTCGATGCTGCGGAAACGATGAAACAGGATCAGCAACAAAATGCTGCAATTTATAGTAGTGTGGAGCGTGCAGAACAGGCGTTGGCTCAGCTTGATGTCAATCAGCTCAGCCCCTTGGATATTGCCACAGCACTGAATATGCAGATTATCAATTTTGATAGTGGGTCGGCCAAGATTCCTGAACTGAACAAATCTGTATTAACCCAGGCCGCGGTGCTGATCCAGCGTGTACCGAATGTTCATGTCACTATTATGGGCCATACTGATGCTGAAGGTGATGCCCAACAGAATAAAGTACTCTCTCAGCAACGTGCACGTGCCGTAGCGGAATATTTTGTCCATCAGGGTGTAGAGGCCAATAAAATCAGTGTGCTGGGTTATGGTGAAGAACAACCTGTGGCTGACAATGCAACGGATGAAGGGCGATTTAAAAATCGTCGTATTGAATTCAAGGTCGAGAATACCGAAACCGGCAAGGTCAGTGAAGTAACAGAGGCCGCGGTGAAACCCATCAAAGTATCATAAAATGAACGCCCTGTTGGTACAGGGCTTTTTTTTTGAGCCAGACCTGCTAAGTTATTTGAAACTGGAGAATAACCATGAAAATTTCCATTATTGGAACAGGTCGGGTTGCACATCATTTGGCGCAAAAATTAAACCTTGTGGGACAGACGATCGTTCAAATTTATGGCCGTGATCTGGTTAAAGCACAGGCCCTAGCCGATAGAGTTGCTGCGCAAGGGATCACGGACTATGCGTCTTTACAGTCTGTGGATTTGGTAGTTATTGCCGTGAGTGATTCAGCGATTGCGGATGTGATCGATAAGGTGCATCGCTATATATCAGACAGTTTGATTGTGCATACGTCAGGGAGTACCGAGCTTCAGGTGTTAAGCCAGAAACATCAGCGCTCAGGTGTATTTTATCCCTTGCAGACATTTAGTTTGCAACGGGAAATTGATTGGTTAAATACGCCAATTTTTGTGGAGGCTGTTGTTGAAGCGGATCAGCAGGCCTTAAATGATTTGGCTCAGCAACTGAGCGATCGCGTTTATATCTATAGTTCGCAACAGCGCTTAAGCTTGCATCTGGCAGCTGTGTTTGCCTGCAATTTTAGTAATTATTGTTATGATCTAGCCAAGCAGATTGTAGATCAGCAACAGGTGGATTTTAGCTTGTTATATCCATTGATGCTGGAAACTGCATATAAAGCCACGCAGCACGAACCGCAACAGATGCAGACAGGGCCTGCGATGCGGGGCGATAAAAAAATCCTGAACTTACATCAGGCGATGCTCAGTCAGCAGCCCGAGTTACAACGTATATATCAATTGATGAGTGATGGCATCATGCAACGCCACCACTCGGAGCAGTCTAGTGAATCTTTTTGAAGATAAAGTCATTAATCTTATGGCCTGCTTCAATCCCGCGACGTTCAAACTTGGTTTGAGGACGCCAATCTGGGCGAGGGTGGCTATTGCCTTTGCCTGCAAGGTTTTCCAGATTCGGGCGGTTGTCTAACACATCGAGCATCCATTCTGCATACGGTTCCCAGTCGGTTGCAGCGTGGAAAGTACCGCCAAGCTCTAGTTTTTGTTCGACTAACGCCATACGTTCATGGGCCACAAAGCGACGTTTGAAATGACGTTTTTTCTGCCAAGGATCGGGGAAATACAGCTGCACGCAGTTGATGCTGTTATCCGGCATTTCACGCAAGACCTGGATGGCATCTGCATCAAGTAGACGCAAGTTTTTCAAACCCGCCATTCCCGCTTCATACACACATTGCGCAATACCAGGTACATGCACTTCAATACCGACAAAATTGCGTTCAGGATTCGCTTTTGCCATCAAAACTAGGGAACGCCCCATTCCAAAACCAATTTCCACGGTTAAGGGACGCTCTGGATGTTCAAAATGCTGGCGCAGGTCACCTACAGGGTATTCCAAAATCAGTTCACGATACTGTTCAAGCGCAGTCCGTTGTGAGGTATTTAGCGGCGAGGAACGACGCATAAAAGTCACAATTTCACGGTGCTCATGCAAATTGTCTAGCTCTACAATTTGCGGGTCTAATTGATCGTTCGACATAATCTTGGAAATTCAAAAAATGAAAAGCGGTATTTTAAGTCTTAGGCAGGGCAAGTCAAACCTTTTCAAGCAATCAGACGTTCCGAAAAATGAGAGGCTTTGGGTAGCCAAAAACGGAGTAATAGATATTTGTGTTCTTGGTCTGAAAATAATGTTCATAAAATAGTCGTATTCGGTTGCGACAATAAAACATGGGTTCGACAATACAGCAATCGCCGGCTTGTGTAGTGGTGGGTTTAGTGCTGAGTTATCTGAGAGTCTGTATCCAAATGGCTATAGTGAACGATTTGTTGAGCAAAACAGTAAAACTTAACTTGAAAAAATGCTTGGCTTACTAGATATTGCTTAAATAAAAGATTTTTATCATTTACGCTTTTTTGTAATTGAATGAAGTTCTTAGCTTGTAAATCATAAAAAAGCGTTTTAAAACATTAAGAGTGTAATAACAAGGAACATTTATGAAACTTTATTATTCGCCGGGTGCAAGCTCATTGGCTGCCCATATTATTTTAAATGAAATTAATGTTGATTTTGACTTAGAGCGTGTGGACCTAAAAACGCATACCACTGAAAAAGGCATCAATTATTACGAGATTAACCCAAAAGGGTATGTGCCTGCATTAGAAATTAATCCGGGCCTGATTTTGACAGAAGCAGTGGCAATTTTACCGTTCCTGGCACAGCATGATCCAAAGCAAGATCTGATCCCACCATCAGGTTTGGGACGTGCCAAGGTATTAGAGTGGTTGGGTTATTTGAACTCAGAACTGCATGATGCCTATGCGGTATTTTTCACTGGTCCACTGACTGAGCCAGAAAAAGAAAAAGCCTATAAAGAAATCGACCGCCTGCTGAGCTATATCGATAAAACCATTGGTGAGTCAGACACTGATTATCTAGTGGATGATAACTTTGGCCCAGCGGATGCGTATTTATTTGTGATTACCAATTGGTCAAACTATATCAAGCATGACTTAACGCCGTATAGCCATATTAATGCTCTGCGTGACAAAGTGGCTGCGCGTCAATCCGTGCAGATCGCGATGCGCGATGAAGGTCTGATTGCTTAGGTGTAGGCAATAAAAAAGAGCCGAAATATGGCTCTTTTTTATGGAAACAATTTTTATTTAAAGAAATAACCTGTTTCAGGTGATGAGGCATTTGCCATACGTTTACGTAGCATGCGACCCGCCAAGAATGCTTCACGGCCAGCTTCCACGGCTTTTTTCATCGCAGAAGCCATCAAAATTGGATTTTGTGCTGCTGCAATTGCAGTATTCATTAATACGCCGTCACAGCCTAGTTCCATGGCAATGGCAGCATCACTGGCTGTACCTACACCGGCATCAACGAGCACGGGCACTTTGGCATTTTCTTTAATGATCGAAATGGTATGTGGATTCAGGATTCCTAAACCAGAACCAATCAGGCTACCTAGTGGCATAATCGCTACACAACCCATGCTTTCGAGTTCTTGTGCAACAATCGGGTCATCCGAAGTGTAGACCATAATCTCAAAGCCATCATCGATCAGGGTGCGTGCTGCTTTGAGGGTTTCAGTAATATTGGGATAAAGCGTTTTTTCATCACCCAAGACTTCGAGTTTAACCAGGTTGTGGCCATCTAATAATTCACGCGCGAGCATACAGGTACGTACGGCACTATTGGCATCAAAACAGCCCGCAGTGTTTGGCAGGATGGTATATTTCTCAGGAGGGATAACAGAAAGCAAGTTCGGCTGATCAGGGTGCTGCCCAATGTTTACCCGGCGAATCGCAACCGTAACAATTTCTGCACCACTGGCCTGAATGGCTAAATCGGTTTCAGTGAGATCTTTATATTTACCTGTACCTACCAGCAGACGTGATTGAAAGGTACGTGAACCGATAATAAGAGGGGTGTCTTGCATGGGAGAGCTCCGAATTAACCGCCACCGACAGCGTGAATAACTTCTATACGATCCTGATTACAAATCGGCGTTTGTTCCAGTTTGCTTTTAGAAATGATCATTTCATTTTTTTCTACAGCAAAGCGTTTGCCTTCAAGTGCCAGTTGCTGCACCAGCTGTAACAGGTTTTGACACTGAGTTTCAGTCAATTCGCCATTAAGATAAATGTGCATGATTCAAGACTCCATCTTCATTTTGCGTATTTATAAGCATTCCAGGCGAGAGTCAGCCAGCCTAGAATCATGAGAAGACCACCAAGCGGGGTGATCATTCCCAGTCCGCGTGGTAAGCCCAAGGTCATGATGTATAAGGAACCACAGAACAACAGGATACCGAATTGGATCAACCAGAAACTTGCTTTAATGGGCAATTGAGGGATCACTTTGGCCAAGATAGCAAGTGCGAGCAATCCCAACGCATGGTAGAAAAAATAATCTGTCGCTGTTTGCCACCACGCCAGTTGCACTTCATTTGCCCGTGCTTTTAGGCCGTGTGCTCCAAAAGCGCCTAACATGACTGCGCAAGCCAGATTCAAGGCTGCAATGACAATCCACATAAGCCAAATTTGATCAAGAAAATTTGTGGCTTACCTTAGCATAAAAGCAAGAGCAGGATAAGAGTTAAAGCAGGTTGTGTTGTTCAGCCCCATAAAAAAAAGCCGAGATGACTCGGCCTTTTTTATCATGATCTGATTAGTTGGAGGACATGGCAATTTTGATTTTTTCCATCGCATTTTTTTCCAGCTGACGGATACGTTCTGCAGACACGTTATATTCAGCTGCCAGTTCATGTAGTGTGGACTTATCATCATCAAGCCAACGGCGTTGCAGAATATTACGTGAACGGTCATCCAGCTGATCCATGGCTTCATGGAGGGCAGAGGTGCTTTGTTCTTCCCAATCTTCATTTTCTACCAGACGTGCAGGGTCGTAGCGGTTGTCTTCCAAATACAAGACGGGTGCGACATGGCTGGAACCTTCATCGTCATCATCGCCAGAAGCTTCAAAAGCGGCATCATAGGCAGTGAGTCTGCCTTCCATTTCTAGCACCTGCTCAGGTGTCACATTTAGATCATTCGCAATCGATTGCGCTTCTTCGAGTGTCAGTTTTTTGCTGGATTTTTTCAGACTGCGTAAATTAAAGAACAGTTTGCGCTGTGCCTTTGTGGTGGCAATTTTAACAATACGCCAATTACGGATCACGTATTCATGAATTTCAGCTTTAATCCAGTGTACGGCAAAAGAAACTAGACGCACGCCCATATTCGGGTCGAAGCGTTTGACCGCTTTCATCAAGCCTAGATTGCCTTCCTGAATCAGATCACCTTGAGGTAACCCATATCCCGCATAGCTACGTGCAATATGCACGACAAAACGTAAATGAGACATCACGAGCATTTTGGCTGCATCGAGATCCTGATCATAATAATAACGTTCAGCAAGCTCTTTTTCTTGCTCGGCAGTTAAGATTGGAATCTGGTTGACAGTGCTGATATACGCACCGAGATTTACGCCTGGCGCAGATAATGACAGGGGCATCAACTGATTGTTGCTGCTGTCACTCATGAGTTCTCCTTATAGGAAGCAGGTGAGGTTACCAATACAATCATCTTAATTCGAACGGGGTTCATCATTAAGGAAAATTCGGTAGAGAAATGTAAATGTTTATATGGATTTGCCAATCTGGTTAGTCTAATCGAAAACAATTAAGATTCAATTAAATAGTGGTATTCCGTTTCAGAAATTTTTTCTGCTTGGCACTTTAACTGATGCATCTGACAATAGCGCTGTACATCAATCTCACTATGCGGGTCAGAAGATTTCAGTAGAAAAATTTGCCCCTGAGCACTGGTTTTTAACGCCCGCTTTAACATGAGCAAAGGCATCGGGCAGGGTTTGCCTAAGGCATTAATTTCCAGTGGGGAAGCAGCTAAGGTCTCAGACATCACGGCTCATCGAATGAATTAAACAAAAGCAGTATGTTAGCAAACAAGCCTAGGATGCCCAACCAAGAAAAATAAAATTCTATAAAATTAGGCTTTTGTAGAAAAACAACAGGCATCACAGAAAAGAGACTAAACATTCTAGAAATAAGCAAAAAAACTTCTATTAATTGTTATAAACCCGTGTTAAGCTCGATGCCGTATTTAGGTTTAATACCAATAAACATTGTTTTTAAAACCTTTTACAAATGGATGTAACCGGGATTTTGTTAATAGTTTTACAGAATGATTACAAGCTTAGAAATAATAAATATTTTTAAACCTTGTTTGCTCTGCTGTTTGCAACACCGGGTGGTCCTTTTATCTCACTTACAGAGGATTAACTTATGACAGCTCGTGAACAAGGCGTAGTAAAGTGGTTTAACGACACTAAAGGTTTTGGTTTTATTCAACGCAATGGCGGTGACGATGTATTCGTTCACTTCCGTGCAATTCAAGGCGAAGGCCACCGTTCTTTACGTGACGGCCAACGTGTTGAATTCAGCGTAGTTAAAGGCCAAAAAGGCTTCCAAGCTGAAGAAGTTCAGCCGTTAGACTAATTTAATTTAGTCAATGGTCAGACGCTCCAATTTTTGAATTGGGGCGTTTTTGTTTATAATGGGTCACAATTTCTGTGATTGATAGTTTGAGCACAAGTTTTATGGTAGCTGGTTTTGAAACCTTGAATTTACATCCGCAACTGAAACAAGCGATTGATGCTTTAGGGTTTAAGCAGATGACCCCCATCCAGCAGAAGGTTTTGCACTTCACTTTGGCTGGGCATGATGCGATTGGTCGAGCACAGACCGGTACGGGTAAAACAGCAGCTTTCTTGATCAGTATCATTAATGATTTACTGAATAATCCGATTACAGAACCTCGCTTTCGTGGCGAACCACGGGCCTTGATTCTTGCACCTACACGTGAATTGGCTTTGCAGATTGAAAGTGATGCCAAAGAGTTGACCAAATTTACCAACCTGCATTTGGTGACCTTGCTAGGTGGTGTTGATTTTGACAAGCAGAAAAAACAGCTGGATCAGAATTTTGTCGATATCATGGTGGCGACACCGGGACGCCTGATCGATTTTGTTGAGCAAAAAGAAGTCTGGTTGGATCAGATTGAATTCTTAGTCATCGATGAAGCAGACCGTTTGCTTGATATGGGATTCATTCCTTCCGTTAAACGTATCGTACGTTTTTCACCGCGCAAAGAACAGCGTCAGACCCTCATGTTCTCGGCCACCTTTAGTTATGATGTGTTGAATTTGGCACAGCAATGGTTGTTTGAGCCGGTTACGGTTGAAATTGAGCCGGAAAAGAAAACCAATGCGGATGTCGAGCAGCGTGTTTATATGGTGGCACGTCAAGACAAATATCGTTTATTACAAGATATCCTGCGGGATGAACCCATTGAAAAAGTCATGATCTTTGCGAACCGCCGTGATCAGGTGCGCCGCTTGTATGATCATTTGAAGCGAGATGGCTATAAGGTAGTCATGCTTTCAGGCGAAATTGCCCAAGATAAGCGTCTAAAAATGCTGGATCAGTTCAAAAATGGCAAACATAATATTATGATTGCGACTGATGTTGCAGGTCGTGGTATTCATGTGGATGGAGTTTCACATGTGATTAACTTTACCCTGCCAGAACAGTCAGATGATTATGTGCACCGGATTGGCCGTACTGGTCGTGCAGGTGCTCAAGGCGTGAGTATTAGTTTCTTGTCGGAAGACGATGCCTTCTACTTGCCTGAAATTGAAAAAGCGATTGGGCAAAAATTGCCATTAACCCGTTTAGACGGGTATTGCTAGATCTGCACTATGATTAAAATGATGAAAACCCAATTCCTGTGAATTGGGTTTTTTTGTTACTGGGCTTTGCAATAGAACGTCAAGGTAGTTTGGTAGTCATCATCGCGAGAAAGATCCGTGCTTTTTCCGGTAAAGATGCCAATGACACCACTCGCAGCCTGCACCATTTTTCCGGTTTCTTCATCTACAAGATCTTTAAGTACGCCCTGATACGTGGTTTTTTCATCGACGACAACAGGCGCAGCTTTGCTACCACAAGTCTGGTTGGCTGCATTAATGGCGTTATTTTTTGCGATCAGGTTGGTTTTACCGATACCAGTGACTTCATATTGGTTATTGGGCTTTTGAACGGCAAGTGTATGTTTCGGTGTTGATGCACAGGCGCCCAGCACTAGACCGAGCAAGATTGTACTTGTAACTCGTAAATAATTTTTCATGGTGAAGAACCCGTAAAAACTTGGACTTGGTTATTTCAGCACAGTTTCTAGTGCTGTGTTTGTATGACTTGTATGAACATTGCAGTTTTATTTTCTATGCAATGTATTGCATGCAGTTTAGGCTGAAAAATGTTGAGGGCATAGAGTAAAGCACTTTGAATATGCTAATCTAAATTCAGTAATGATTATAGATTTTAATATTAATGACGGATTCAGTAGTCGATACAGTTCACCACAATATTCATCAACGCCAGTCGATTGGCCAGTTGGTTGAGCCAGCACCAGATGCTGCTCAACTCGAACGAGCTTTTCAGGCGGCATTGACCGCACCTGATCATCACCGTTTAAAGCCGACGCGCTTTATTGTTGTTGAAGCGGCTCAGCGAGCAGCATTTGGCCAGCTTTTGGCAGGTGCTTTGCAAGACTTGGGTGAAACCGATGCTGTGCAGCTGGATCGTGTGCAACAACATCCGTTTCGCGCCCCGCTGTTGGTTTTGGCACTGACCCAGATACATGACCATGCCAAGGTTCCGGCATTTGAGCAATTGCTCAGCAGTGGCGCCGCGATTCAGAACTTTTTATTGTCTTTACAGGCGCAGGGGTTTGCCAGTATGTGGCGCACCGGCGCGGTGGTTGAATCACAGTGGTTGAAGCAACAGCTTGGCTTGCAGTCTCATGACTTTATTTCGGGCATTATTTATATTGGCACGGCAGCTAAAGCAATCCCTGCCCGGGCTGATATTCAAACTCAAGATTTTGTCCAATTTTGGACAGTATAAAAATCCAGCACTATAGACTTCTTTAGGGATAACAAGAATGACGGAATTAAAATTTACTGATTTGGTTGAACCGGTAAATGTTGATCAGAAAACCGCCTTGAGAATTACGGTGTTGGGTGGGGGTAGTTTTGGAACGGCTATGGCGAACATTGCAGTGCGCAATGGTTGCGATACCATGATCTGGATTCGTGATCCTGCCACTGCAGCTGAGATTAATAGCACCCATGTCAATAAACGCTATCTGCCAGATTATGTTTTAGAGCCTGGCTTGCGAGCAGAGTCTGATCTGGAAACCGCTGTCCGAGACCGCGATATTATCTTGGTGGCAATTCCGAGCCATTCTTTTCGTGATGTGTTGCGACAAATCAAACCATATATTAGTGCACAAGCGGTCATTTCACTAACCAAAGGCATTGAAGCCAATACCTTTAGTTTTATGAGCGATATTATTCGGGAGGAATTACCCGAGGTACCTTATGGTGTATTGTCAGGGCCTAATTTGGCGAAAGAAATTATGCAAGGCATGCCGGCAGGTACTGTGATTGCCAGTGAATCTGAATTGGTACGCTATGCCGTTCAGCAGGCCTTGCATAGTGCACTTTTCCGTGTGTTTGGGAGTGATGATGTGCATGGGGTTGAGTTGGGTGGTGCACTGAAAAATATTTATGCTGTGGCGATGGGGATTGGTGCTGCTTATAACATTGGTGAAAATACCAAAAGTATGATCATCACGCGTGCTTTGGCTGAAATGAGCCGCTTTGCCGTTAAGCTTGGAGCCAACCCACTGACGTTCTTGGGGCTGTCAGGCGTAGGGGATTTATTTGCAACCTGTAATAGTCCGTTAAGCCGTAATTTCCAAGTGGGTTATGCGTTGGGTAAAGGGAAAACTCTAGAGCAGGCGACACAGGAATTGGGACAAACGGCAGAAGGTATTAATACCATCGTGCAGGTGCGCAAACGCGCCGAGGAATTGGATGTTTATATGCCGATTACCAATGCCTTATACGAAGTGATTTTTGAACATGCGCCGCCACTGAATATCGCTTTGTCATTGATGAAGAATGGCCATCGTAGTGATGTTGAATTTGTACTGCCCCATCATGAAGTGTGATCATTAATTTTTAGTTGGCTCGACAAAAAACGAAGTTGAGCCATGTACAGGGAGTGAAAATATGCAACTGACATTGGTGCGTCATGGTGAAGCGATACCGGAAGGTCGAGGTCAAGAGCAAGATGCAAAACGCCCTTTAACTCCACGTGGCCATCAACAAGCCCAACAAACCGCAGCATATTTAAAAGATCAGATTCAGCCGGATGTTTTTGTCGTCAGCACTTTATTGCGAGCGCAAGAAACACTGGAGCATCTTCAGCAGTATTTTCCAGATGTACCGGTCTTTATATGTGACAAGATTAAACCAGATGATAACGCCAAAGACGCGATTGAATGGTTATCACAGTTACCTTATGAATCCATCGTGGTGGTTTGTCATATGAATGTGGTCGCTCATATTGCAGAGCAGCTTACCCAGCAGCCTTATCATCCATTTGCTTTGGCCGAAGCACGCATTTATGAACAAGCCGTCATTGCCAATGGTTTATCCACTCAGCAAAAAGCTTTTATTCCAACGGCTTGATCGATCAATTGGGCTAGATTCACGGGTTGATTGTGGTTTTAACATGAATGGTTCAGGTCAGTAGACTCGAGCCGTTTTTTAGAGCGGGTTACATTTTGGGTATGTTTCACCTTGAAGAGCAACCGGATGATCATTTTGATGGGATGGTCAGGCTTGTAAACGAATTGAGCTTAGAAACAAAATAGCTTTCGATCTTTTAAATTTGTAAACCCTTTTAGAGTAGGCTTAGCAATTGATTCTTAATGCTTATTGGTTCGCAAAATTAGCTTAAATTAGCACCGTTTTGGCTTGAACGGGTAAAAATAAAGGCAGATCAAGCATGGTGTTTTAAGCCACCTGTGCCTATAATATGGCGACTTAAAAGCAGTAGACTTTCGTAGATATGTTGTATTCACTGGCTCGCCCTTTGTTGTTTTCTTTAGCACCAGAGCGTGCGCATGATTTGACATTATCCTTACTGAAATCCGCCCATCAGATGGGCGTGATCCGCGCGAATAGTATTGCAAAACCGGTTACCTGTATGGGGATTCAGTTTCCTAACCCAGTGGGTTTAGCAGCCGGTCTAGATAAAAACGGTGCTTATATTGATGCGTTGGCGGCACTCGGTTTCGGCTTTATTGAAATTGGAACGATTACACCGCGTCCTCAACCAGGCAATCCTCAGCCACGTTTATTCCGTATCCCTGAAGCCAAAGCGATTATTAACCGTATGGGTTTTAATAACGCCGGTGTGGATCAGCTGATTGAAAATGTAAAAGCAGCAAAATTCAAAGGTGTATTGGGTATTAATATTGGTAAAAATGCCGATACACCAGTTGAAAAAGCAGTCGATGATTATCTGATTTGCTTGGAAAAAGTCTATAACTACGCCTCTTATATTACGGTTAATATTTCTTCACCGAATACCAAAAACTTGCGTAGCTTGCAAAGTGGCGATGCATTAACAGAATTATTGGAAACCTTAAAAAATCGTCAGCTGCAATTGGCTGAAGAGTATCAGCATTATGTACCACTGGTATTGAAGGTTGCGCCTGACCTGAATCCTGAGGAAATTGAATTTATTGCAGCTAAATTACTGCAATTCAAGATCGATGGTTTGATTGTAACCAATACTACTTTGTCACGCGAAGGGGTGGAAAACCTGCCATTTGGTGATGAAGCAGGTGGTTTATCCGGTGCGCCAGTCTTCGAGAAAAGCACAGCATGTTTAAGTCGTTTTGCTGAATTGTTGCAAAATAAAATCCCATTAATTGGTGTTGGTGGTATTGTGTCAGGAGAGCAAGCACTTGCAAAACAGCAAGCCGGTGCAACGCTCGTGCAAGTGTACAGTGGTTTAATCTATACGGGACCGAGTCTGATCAAAGACTGCGTCGATGCTATGACCTGATTATGAACACCCTTGATCTCATCATCCTGATAATTTTGCTCATTGGGGGGCTAAACGGTTTGCGACAAGGATTGCTAAAAGCCTTTGCGAACTTGGTTGGATGGATTTTTGCCCTAATTGTGGGTGCAAAATATGCCAATCTGCTCGCACCCTCTATGCAGGCACTGAGTCAGGATCCGGTGGTGCAAAAGATTGCGGCCTTTGCGTTTCTTGTGCTGTTTATCATTGTTTGTACCTGGCTGGTAACTGCGATCTTAAATGGTGTATTGAAATCCCTCAAACTTGGTCCCATAAATCGTTTGGCCGGTGGTGCTTTTGGAACCTTAAAAGGTCTGCTGATTGTACTGATCACAATGCAGGGACTGGGTCCTTGGGTAGAAAGCTCCCCACACTGGAAACAGTCCAAATTTATTCAGAATTTATTACCTTATGCGCCGATGGCCAGTGAAGTGTCGAAAGACGTGGCGAGTGAAGCGTGGAAACAAATGAAGTCCGAAGAAGGTTCTCATCAACCTTCCGTTTCTGATCCTGTGAAGTCACGGTCAGAACATTCAACAAATAATCCTTTTAATTAATCCCTAGCTGGTCTGCGAGGTTGCTATGTGTGGAGTAGTTGGTATAGCTGGTAAATCACCTGTTAACCAAATGTTGTTTGATGCATTGACGATGTTACAACATCGGGGACAAGATGCAGCAGGGATTGTGACTTGCCAAGATGGCCGTTTATTCTTGCGTAAAGATAATGGCATGGTGCGTGATGTGTTTCATACTCGTCACATGCGTGCATTGTTGGGTAATTACGGTATTGGCCATGTGCGCTATCCAACTGCAGGTTCATCAAGCAGTGCTGAAGCACAGCCTTTCTATGTGAACTCTCCGTATGGCATTACCTTGGCCCACAACGGTAACTTGACCAATGCAGAAGAAATTCATGAAGATCTGTTCAAGACAGACTTGCGTCACATGAATACCGATTCTGATTCGGAAGTTTTGCTGAATGTGTTTGCACATGAATTGCAAAAATGTAATAAGTTTTCACCAACTGCGGAAGACATCTTCCATACGGTTAGCCGCGTACATGAACGTTGCAAAGGTGCATATGGTGTTGTGGCGATGATTACTGGCCATGGCTTGGTCGGTTTCCGTGATCCGCATGGTATCCGTCCATTGATTTATGGTTCGCGTGAAACAGAGCAGGGCACTGAATATATCATTGCATCTGAATCTGTTGCGATTACAGCGCTTGGCTTTAAGATCGAGCGTGATATTGCCCCAGGTGAAGCAATTTTCATCAATGCAGAGGGTGAGTTATTCACACAGCAATGTGCGACTAATCCGCAATACCATCCATGTATTTTTGAATATGTGTATTTCGCGCGTCCAGATGCAACCATTGATGGCATTTCGGTTTATAAAGCGCGTTTGCGTATGGGTGAAACCCTGGCCAATAAAATCCTGCGCGAGTGGGGTGAAGACCATGAGATTGATGTAGTGATTCCAATTCCGGACACCAGTCGTACTGCAGCTCTGGAACTCGGCAATAAACTTGGTGTGACCTTCCGTGAAGGGTTTATGAAAAACCGTTATATCGGTCGTACCTTTATCATGCCAGGTCAGCAACAGCGTAAAAAGTCAGTGCGTCAAAAGTTGAATCCAGTAGAGCTTGAATTTAAAGACAAAAATGTCTTGCTTGTGGATGACTCGATTGTACGTGGTACAACCTGTAACGAAATCATTCAGATGGCTCGTGATGCCGGTGCCAAGAAAGTATTCTTTGCTTCGGCTGCACCCATGGTGAAATATCCAAACGTCTATGGTATCGATATGCCAGCCAAATCAGAGTTGATTGCTGCGCATCGTTCAGTTGAAGAAATCCGTCAAGAAATTGGAGCAGACCGTCTGATTTTCCAGGATCTGGAAGATTTGAAAGATGCAGTACGAACCAAAAAAGTGCCTCATCTCACTGAATTTGACTGTTCCGTATTTGATGGAGTGTATGTGACGGGCGGTATTGATGAACAGTATTTGGATGATTTACAGCAAAAGCGCAGTGACTCAGCCAAAAAGAAAAAAGATGGCTATATTGATGTAAATATTGATGCTGCATCCGTTGATCTATCTGGTGTAATGGAAGGCTAAGTATCACGAGCAAAAAAAGCGGGTTTTTCCCGCTTTTTTTCTTTATGATGTGGCTCAACAATGTAATAGGGAAGTTTTACATTGAAAGATGTAAGTCGCTATTTAATCAAAAATAAGAACATGAGGTGGTCTGCCAGTATGTGTATATTGGCGGTCATCCTCACAATTTTTATCTTGAATGCTTGTTTTGGCTTGATTGTGCATTATTTTGAGCCAGATCAGCCCATCCTCTGGCATCGTTTTAGTCCTTATTTTGTTTTAGTCATTCTCTCAATTATGCTTGGATCGGTGGCACACGAATTCTATGTTTTTCGTGAAGGTGGCCATTGGTTGGCCAAACAGATCAAAGCACGACGCTTGAATGCCTTGGAAAGTACCCCGGAAGAAATGACAGTCTTGCGACTGACGGAACAGTTGGCGCAGAATTTTAGTATTGAACCCCCAGGGATCTATGTACTGTCTGACGAGGTTGGCGTCAATGCATTTACTGCAGGCTTTTCGCCACAGGACACGGTAATTATCCTGACCTGGGGGGCACTACAAAATCTGGATGAGCTGGAACTCTATGGCTTGCTCAGTCATGAATTTAGCCAAATTCTATCAGGGGAGACGGCTGAAAATACCCGTTTAAAGGTGTTGTACAGTGGTTTGACGACATTTAGCCGATGGGGTAGTCATATTGCAAAACGAGGTTTTGATTCACCTGGATCAAAACGAGGCAATAAGTTTGAAACGATTCTGGTGGCTGCTGGCGGGCTGATCTGGCTAGTGGGTAGCCTAGGGGTAATGATTTCTCGTTTTATTAAATATTTAACTTTGGGTGGACGCACTTTCCGAAACGATCAGGAAACCAAGTTGTTGATACGTAATGATGCGAATATCCAGACCTTATTAAGAATTTATGTGCATCATGCCGGATCACAGATTCACAGTGAATACTCTGAATCGATAGCCCATATGTGTTTCGCCAACTCGTTAAGCCCACAAAGCTGGTTGAATATTCATCCGAGTATTCAGGATCGTCTCTATAAGTTAAATCCGCATCTGTTACAAGATTTACGTCTGGAAAATTTGAAACTGGGTCCACATCCAAAATTTAGCATGTCGCAAATGATGGACGAAATGGATCAGGAAACTTATCATCCATGGACCTCGCCTCAGCCTTTGCCCCTGCTGCGCTTATCTCCGATCAGTTTTGCAATTAAAGATGCCATCAAACCCTTAAAACGTCAGATTCGACAAAACATGTCGCGTCCTGAGCTGTTGCAGCGAGCATTGCAGACTTCTACCGGAGCACGTGAAGTCATGGTGGCGATTCTGATGATCCGTCAGTACCGTGAATTTATTCCACAAGATGCCGAGGTCAGCCGTGCGATCATTGATGCTTTATTGCATTTGGATGGGCGGGTGCATATTCAGATCTTTCATGATGCGTGTCAGACGATTGGAAAAATGCCTGCGACCGTGGGACGACAATTTCTGACCAAGTTGGCACGGATCATTCAGGAGGATGGAGAGATTGGCCTATTAGATGCCTTACTGTTAGAGCGTGTCAAATATCGGCTGGGTCTCATGCCGTTGCATACGCCCACTTCACTGGAAGATGTGAAGCCTCAAGTTGTGCGTTTGATCGATGCGTTGTTGCATGTTCAGCAAATCAATACCTTAAATCAGTTTGATGTGCGTTATCAAATTTTGCAGCGTGTGTTGAATACAGATGAATTGCCGCTCTACGAAGAAATTTCGGATGAGCCGATTGATTTGGCAGAAATTCTGAACGATATTGCCGGCTTATTATTGCGTGATCGACTGATGATTTTGGCAGTTGCCGAGTTATGTTTGTGGCAGGATCGGATTATCACGCAGGATGAGTTGGACGTGCTCGAATTGCTATATTGGCGTTTGGGTTTTGAAACCGATGAAATTGTCGATCAAATGCAGAAAAAGAGCAGTATTGTGATTGTTTGATCTGGACGTGAATTGTCCAAGCTCAGTAAAGAAAGCACAGCGTGACACGCTTAAACCGGCTAAAATAGTGCAAATTTGCGAGACGACGAAAATAGTATGATGATGGGGCATCAGCACAGTAGACTGGCGGCCTTGGGAATCGACCTATGGGTTCCCAAAGATGCACTACGCCAGGAGAAAAGTTGTCCTTCCCTCTGGCGAGATCAGTCACCAGAGCACCCTGCTACACACGTTGATCTCATCACGACCAGTGACCCAGTTAAAAAACAAGAAAAAAGGCCGCCTGCAGTAGAAGTACCTGTGCCTGCTCGGGTTGAAGCGGCGGTCGTTGTTGAACAGCGCATAATAATGCCTGAGACGACCCATAGTGAGCAGATTGCTCCTTTTACGCTGCAAGCCTGTAGTTTGCCTCATTGTGTGATTTTGCTTGATGCGACTGTATTGTCCGAGCAGCAGCAGCGTTTGTGGTTCAATATTCAGACAGCGCTACCAAGTCAGTTTCATGAGTTGAAATGGCCATTTCCATTGCCGCATTTGCAAGATAGTCGCGGCGTTCAGAGTTATATCCAAGGATTCATTGATGCCATGAGTTTGGATAAAAACTTGATCATGCTGGGCGATATTCCGTATCTTCAACACTCCATACGAGTCGCTTTACCGAGTTTGGAGCAGATGTTACAACAGCCGCAATTCAAACAGCAGTTGTGGCACTATATGCAAAATAAACCTAATTCAATGGATGACTAATGCGTAAAAAAGTGGTGGTGTTTAGCCAGATCGATACTGAAATTCTGAGCCGTTTACAGCAAGTGTATGAGGTTGTGCAAATCGACCCGAAGCAGGGTGATGTGAATGAACAGTTGCGTGCGCACGTTGTGGATGCTGATGGTTTGATTGGTGCGGGGCGTTTATTAAATGAAAAAAATCTGGCCACCGCCCAGCAGCTTAAAGTCATTTCCAGTGTTACGGTGGGCTACGACAATTACGATGTAGATTATCTGAACCAGCGCAAGATCTGGTTGACCAATACGCCGCATGTGCTCACAGAAACTACAGCAGATCTGGCTTTTACCTTGTTGATGAGTGCTGCACGCAAAGTCACAGAACTCGATGTATGGACTAAACAGGGACAATGGAAGAGAACAGCCGGCCCAGCACAATTTGGCCAGGATGTTTTTGGCAAAACTTTGGGAATCGTCGGTTTAGGTCATATTGGTGCAGCGATTGCCCGCCGTGGCTTTTATGGTTTCAATATGAATATCTTGTACCATAACCGCCGTGAAAAGATTGAAATGGCGCAACCCCTAAATGCGCAATACTGTGGTCTTCCAGAATTACTCCAGCGTTCGGACTTTGTGGTGATTGCTGTTGATTTGAATGCTGATTCTCAGGCCTTGATGGGTGCCAAAGAATTTGCTCAAATGCAGTCACATGCAGTATTTGTCAATATTGCCCGCGGATCTGTCGTTGATGAAGCCGCTTTAATCGAGGTCTTGCAGCAAGGGAAAATCTTTGCAGCGGGTCTTGATGTTTATGAAAAAGAGCCATTACAAGAATCGCCGTTGTTCAGTTTGCCGAATGTTGTGACTTTGCCGCATATTGGTTCTGCGACGGCCGAAACCCGAAAAAAAATGGTTGAGCTGGCCTATCGTAACTTGGTCGATGCTTTAGAAGGGCGTACGCCTCGTTATATAGTGAACCCTGATTTTCGTTAAAATTTGATAACACTTCCTTGCGAATCTTTCCTATTTTCAATGCTATAGTCTAAATCTGACAGTATAAATTTGGGTGTGGCATTGAAACGGGTATTCTTGACTGTTGGACTAAGTTGGGCTTCGATGATGGGGCTTGCACAGCCGTTTTATCCTGCTCCTCAAGCTAGTCAGTTTGATGTGCCCGAAATTGCCACGGGCATCGGGTTGATTGACCAGCAAAATGAACGCCTGATTGGCGAAAAAGTTTATCGTCAGGTGCAGCAGCAAATGCCTGTATTGCAGGATCCATGGCTGGAAGACCAGTTTATGGAGGTGTTTGCGCGTGTGCAAAGTCAAGCGCAATTGGGCCAACCGATTGGTCTGCTATTAATTAATGATCCGCAAATCAATGCCTTTGCTGTGCCTGGCGGTTTGTTTGCTCTTAATACAGGGCTAATCACCACTGCACGTAATATGGATGAAGTTGCAGGCGTGATCGCACATGAGGTCGCTCATGTCAGCCAGCGCCATTACAGTCGTTCACAAGAAGCTTTTAAAGGGCAAGGCTTACTCGCACTAGCGGGTGTGTTGGTTGGTGCTGCGATTGCTTCGCAGGCAAATGGTGATGCCGGTGCAGCCGTGATGATGGGTTCACAAGCAGCGTTGATGGATCAGCAGTTAACCTATAGCCGTAATCAGGAGCGTGAAGCAGACCGGATCGGCATGCAATATATGTATACGGCGGGCTATAATCCTGAAAGTATGGCTGATTTTTTCGAAATCATGCATCGCTCGACCAGCCGGGTGAGTTTTCTGCCGGATTTCTGGTTGACACATCCGCTCACGACGGAGCGTATGAGTGAAGCACGATTACGAGCGCATCAACTGCCAAAAAAATCTCTGCAGACGAGTGATTTGGATTTTGAAATCCTCAAGTGGTATACAGCTGTTTTGACCAATCAGACCTCTGAGTCTCAGCTAAAGAGCTTGGCACAAAACAGCGCTGCTGGGCAGCTTGCATTAGCAAGCTTTTATCTGAAACGTGGAGAATATGCCGAAGCACAGCAGGTATTGAATCAGGTTAAAGTTCAGATGACACAGCATCATCTGCTGACTTTGTTGCAAACTGATATTTATTTGGGACAAAACCAGTTAGCCCAAGCCTATCAGACGGTTGCTGCACAGCAACGGATTATGCCTGAAAACCGAGCATTGGCCTTGAAGTTAGCAGAAGTGTTGATTCGTCAGCAGCAAGCGGGACAAGCGCAGACCTTATTACAGAGTTGGATTGACAAAAATCCAAGAGATTTGCAGGTTTGGCGTCTAATGCAGCAAACAGCAGCTTTACAGCGGCAGTCACCTTTATATACCGTCAATGTTTTACGCTATCGTGCTGAAGTCGAGTATTGGTCAGGGCAAGAAGAAACGGCAATTCGTTCATTGTTACATGCGCAGCGACTTGCTAAAGAGAACAGTGCAATTTCTGCAACCATTGACCGGCGTTTAAAGCAAATGCAATTTGAGCGACAAATGAAAATCTAATTGCGTCCTGAAATGTACGAAAATACGAAGAATTCTGAAAGGAGAAAATGTTTGTTTCAGATGGTTTGATCGATGAATGACTTATACAGTAATGATTAAAACATGAGCATATCTATGCTATTTCTAGCGAAATAGATCAATCAGATATAGCTGAAACGTGTTTAAGAAAGACTAAAATTAGCCAAGTTTGGCTTTAATTTTACTAGAAACTAGCGCAGGATCGGCGCGCCCGGCTATGAGCGGACGCAGAGAATTCATCACCTTACCCATATCTTTCATGCTAGTAGCACCTTGAGCAACAATGGTTTGCTCAATGAGAGAATCAAGCTCTTCCTCAGTCATAGCTTCTGGTAGAAACTGAGATAACACCTCAATTTCGGCTTGTTCTTTACTAGCTAAATCTTCTCGGCCAGCACCTTCAAAGGCTTTAACCGATTCTTTACGTTGTTTAATTTGCTTTTCAATGACCGCAAGAACCTGAGCATCGTCAAGCTCTTTGCGCTCATCGACTTCGATTTGCTTAATTGCTGCCTGCAGACTACGGATCACGGTTACCTGTGCCATATCACGGGCACGCATTGAGGTTTTCAACACTTCGGTAATTTGATCTTTTAAAGTAGTCATTAAAGTATCCAAGCAGTCAATCACAAATTAATTAGTAAAGGCGAGTAGTGCGAACTGATTCGCGAGCCAATTTCTTTTGGTAACGCTTAACAGCAGCCGCTTTTTTGCGTTTACGTTCTTGAGTTGGTTTTTCGTAGAATTCACGCTTACGTACGTCAGCCAAAACACCTGCTTTTTCGCAAGAACGTTTGAAACGACGGATAGCTACGTCTACTGGTTCGCCTTCTTTCAATTTAACTTGTGGCATGAAGAATCCTCATAGTTTATGGATAAGATCAAGGCAGGATTGCCTTAGATCACAAGTGAAGTGCCGTATTTTACTCATTTACATCTCATATCACAAGTCTATAATAGCTTTCGCGTGATTTTTGAAATTCTTTATAGGCAGTTGAATGATCGTTTTAGGCTTAGAAACTTCTTGTGATGAAACCGGTTTAGCCTTGTATGACAGTACCTCGGGCTTACGCGGACAAGTGCTGTATAGCCAGATCAAACTGCATGCCGAATACGGTGGGGTTGTGCCTGAACTGGCGTCACGTGACCATGTACGCAAATTAATTCCTTTACTAAATCAACTGCTGCAGGATAGTGGTGTCGCAAAAAATGAAATCGATGCAGTGGCCTATACCCGTGGTCCGGGTTTAATGGGTGCATTGATGACGGGTGCACTGTTTGGCCGTACGCTGGCATTTGCTTTAAATAAGCCTGCGATTGGTGTGCATCATATGGAAGGTCATATGTTGGCACCCTTATTGTCTAAAACACCGCCAGAATTTCCGTTTGTCGCTTTACTGGTTTCCGGTGGACATAGTCAATTGATGGCAGCGTATGGTATTGGTCAGTATGAGTTGCTTGGTGAATCGATTGATGATGCGGCAGGTGAGGCGTTTGATAAGGTTGCCAAAATGATGGGCTTGCCGTATCCAGGTGGGCCAAACATTGCCAAACTGGCAGAGCAGGGCGATCCAACGGCGTTTGATTTTCCACGTCCGATGTTGCGTCAAGGTTTAGAGTTTTCTTTCAGTGGCTTGAAGACGGCTGTTTCAGTACAAATGAAAAAACTGGGCGATGAAAACCGAGATGCGGATATTGCCGCCAGTTTCCAGGAAGCCATTGTGGATACCTTGGTGAAGAAATCAGTCAAAGCCTTAAAACAAACCGGTCTGAAACGTTTAGTGATTGCGGGTGGGGTGAGTGCCAATCAACGCTTGCGTCAGCGTCTTGAAACAGATTTAGCCAAAATCAAAGCCAGTGTCTACTATGCTGAGCCTGCGCTATGTACCGACAATGGGGCCATGATTGCGTTTGCAGGTTATCAACGATTACAAGCAGGGCAATGCGATGGATTGTCGGTCACTACAACACCGCGTTGGCCGATGACTGAACTGCAGCGCCCAGGTGAAGTTTAAAAAAGAGGCGAAAGCCTCTTTTTTATGCAAACTTAGCGCTTGAGCTGCTGCGACCCTACCCAATGCTTGGAAAATTGATAGGCGGAACGCCCCGAACGTTGTCCGCGTGACTGACACCAGCGTAAGCTTTCTGCACGGGCTTCTGTGCTAAAGGGCATCTGTGCTTTTGCTAAATAGTGCTCGACAATTTCCAGATACAGATTTTGATCCATAGGATAAAAAGACAACCATAGGCCAAAACGGTCGGATAGAGAAATCTTCTCTTCGATAGCTTCCTGTGGATGTAATTCAACATATTGCGGAACATCGACCTTGGTGACCGGAGTATTTTCATGCATAAATTCAGGTAACAGGTGACGTCGGTTACTGGTCGCATAAATAATAAAATTGCTAGAGCCGGACTGTAGCGAACCATCAAGTACACTTTTCAGGCTACGGTAGTTTTCATCTTCCGCGTTAAATGCTAAATCGTCGCAATACACAATAAATTTCTCAGGACGCTCTGCAATCAGTTTTTGAATTTCGGGTAAATCCTTGAGATCGTCACGTTCAATTTCAATCAGACGCAAGCCTTGATCCTGAAAGGCAGTCAATAGTGCACGAACAATCGAAGATTTTCCGGTACCGCGTGAACCTGTCAATAAAACATCATTGGCTGGCAAACCCTGCAAAAACTGCAAGGTATTTTGGATGACTTTTTCTTTTTGTTTTTCGATGCCTTTTAAATCGTCAAGATAAACGGCTTTGGGTTGCTGAATCGCTTTGAGCTGGTGGTCTTGCCATTTAAAGGCGGGTGCAGAAAAATCGGTGGCCTGTTTGGGCTCAGGTAGTACCTGTTGTAATTGTTGCAATACCGTCGCCAACGCACCGAGAATGTTTTCAGGTAAATCAAGAGTAGCCATAATTGATGTATATTGTTGAACCCTGCACGGATAGTAGCATTGCCGTAAAAAATGTAACAGCATACCGTGTAACTTGGCGTAAATTTAAAAGTTTTTGCACTTGATTGAGGGAATATTACTGCGCATAGTGGACACAGTACCGGACGTGTGATCGCAAAACATAGAGGCAGGTCATGTTTAAAAACTTTACCAGTGAGCTTAACCCGCATCAGGCCTATCGAATGAAAAAATTAAAACGGCAATTAGAACGGGCGGAAAGCTATGAAGAATGGAAAAGTATTGCTTTAAAACTCGATGAAGAAAGTGGCGCGCAAGAATGGAAATATGACAATACCTCCGAGTACTTTGATGCCGAGCTGATTTCTCATCGTCTGAATCTACTGAAAAAATACCGCACTCAAGACCGCATCGTCGATCTGATCTATATCCTGCGTGAAGGTCTGACTTATGATATTGCCAATATCGGTCATCCCATGCTGTTTACCGCGAGTTACGTCGGGACAAAAAAAATTATTGAAGACTACGTTGAAGAAGTGAGCCATAGTCTGTATTACCTGGTTTCATCTAACTGCAATGGCATGTCTGTGCAGGAAAGAATCGAATTTTTTGAAAACTGCCAACGTGCTTATGGACAGCCTGCTTTGATGTTTTCAGGCGGAGCCACATTAGGCCTGTTCCATAGCGGTGTTTGTAAGGCACTGATGGAACAAGATCTTATGCCTAAAGTACTGTCAGGTTCTAGTGCCGGTGCCATTATGGCTGCGATGATGGGCACTGCAGCGCACGGTGAAGCCATGAATATTTTACAAGGCGATCACTTTTTTAGTGATGCTTTCCATTTCCGTACCCTGAGTGAGATGCTCAAAGGCAATGGAGGCATTGCGGATGTCAAATACCTAAAAAAATTTCTGGTAGAAAATCTGGGCGATCTGAGTTTTGAGGAAGCCTATAAACGTTCCGGTTTGCATGTGAATATTGCCGTTGCTCCTTATGATTCTGTTCATGATGCACGGATCCTGAATAAATTTACTTCTCCGAATCTGCTGGTGTGGAGTGCTGTATTGGCCTCCTGTGCGGTGCCGATTCTATTTCCACCGGTACGTTTAACCAGTAAACGCTATGATGGGGTGCATACGCCTTATATGGCGAATACACGTTGGGTGGATGGCAGTGTGCGCAGTGATTTTCCGCAGGAAAAAATGGCTCGTCTGTACAATATCAATTACACCATTGCCAGTCAGGTGAATCCGCACGTCGTCCCGTTTATGCAAACGGATGAAGAGCGTTATCGTAAGGATGTCTTGAGTATGCCTGAACGAATCGTTCGTCATCAAAGCAAAGTCATGGCGATGGAACTGATGGATTTCACCCGTGAACGTATGGGCCGAATTCCACCGATTCGCCGCTTGCTTGATCACGGCTATGGCATTATTGACCAGCGTTACTATGGGGATGTGAATATCGTGGGGAAATATAGCTGGAGACACTACAGCTATATGCTGCAAAACCCGCGCCCGCATTTATTCCGATTGTTGCAGCGTGAAGGTGAACGCGCCACCTGGCCAAAAATCTCCACTATTGAAACGCATGCTCGTATTGGTAAGACAATTCAGCACTGTTTAGATTTATTACGTTTTCACCAGAAATATGCGGTAAAAGAAACCCCTGATGTTACGATTTGATCCGAGTCAGCCGGTTCGCCAAGTCAACTTACTGACCAAGGAAAACAGCAGGGCACTAGGACGCCGACTTTATTGTTTGCAGCAGGGTGACAAAAGTTATTGGCTGAAACTCCATGTGCCGGATGGCAATGCTGAGTGCGCACAATCTTTTCAGCAGGAATTGGCGTTCTATCAGAGATTTGGCGCATTGCTTGCTGATTTTCTGATGCCTTTTCAGCTGTTAAGTCCTGCAGATTTAGCATGGCTATCCGATAGGACTTCAAGTCCGCTGTTGCTACTGCCTCATGCTCAATCTTACTGGTTAAACCCTGCAGAATTAAGTGTACAACAAATTGCAGCGATGATCCGTGAATGTCTTGATAGTCTTGAAGCATTACATCAAGTAGGCTGGATTCATGGGGATCTTAAAGCTGAGCATTTTGTGGATTATCAGGGACAGCTGAAACTACTGGATTTTGAGCAAGCTCACTCTCTGGATGGTCGTCCTATCTATGCTGCGTTGAGTGCAACACCGCGGTATATGGCACCGGAGCTTTTCCATGCACAGCCAAAATCACAACAATCGGATTTGTATGCGCTCGGCATCATTCTTTATGAATGGCTCACCCAGCAACGTTTTGCTGCACGTTCTTATCAGCAATGGGCGGTATTGCACTGCCAGCGTTTAAAAGTTGAACTGCCATTGGCATTCAGAGCTTTTGAACCTGTTTTACAAGGATTGGTGGCAAAGTCTTTGCAGCAACGTTTTACTCATGTAGGGCAGGTAAAACAGGTACTTACAGGTATAAATTTGCTAAAAAATGATCATAACTGATTGTTTTGATTGTTATTTAATCATCTGTATGGTTTTTTGATAAAAAGTTCTTGTCATGTTGGAGTGATCTCTATAATATACACAGCCATCGGGGGCGTGGCGAAATTGGTAGACGCACTGGATTTAGGTTCCAGCGCCGCAAGGTGTAAGAGTTCGAGTCTCTTCGCCCCCACCACTTTAAACTAAGTAGCACACTAAAGCTTGGTGTAAAGTCGTAGAGGATTGGTGTAATGGTAGCATGACGGTCTCCAAAACCGTTCGTCAAGGTTCGAATCCTTGATCCTCTGCCAAATATCCTACCGAAGGATATAAAAAAATCGGGGGCGTGGCGAAATTGGTAGACGCACTGGATTTAGGTTCCAGCGCCGCAAGGTGTAAGAGTTCGAGTCTCTTCGCCCCCACCATATTAAAAAAAACCAGATGTGAAATATCTGGTTTTTTTATGTCTAAATTTTTATATGATGATAAAAACAATAAAAAGCATCTATTTCCGTATAGATGCCTTTTGAGTTTCTTGTGCTTTCAGTGAGATAAGCTAGAAGCTGTTATGATCATTAAGCTTTTAAATGGTCTTCGAATTCTTCCCCGAGTTGCATCGCGAGTGCATTACCGGCTAAATCACAGGTAACCAAACCATATTCTTTTTTAAAGCTAAAGGTGAAACCTTTACCGTCAGCCAAATTTTTAACTGAGTAACCCAACTTTTCTAACCAAATTCTAAAGGCGATCAAGTTCTTTGCTTTAACCACTTTTTTCACGAGCAAACTCCTTATTAATCTCTAGATTCTTTAATAGGGATATCGATTGATTTTTTAAAGGGCAAAATTGTGGAGATTTAAGTTATAGATGAGTTTTTGATGAATTTCTAGCCAATATTCGCATTTTAGGTGATGGCTTGAGAGTGCACTCTTTGAGTTTGCTTTGGGATTTTGATTTATTTGTTTTGATTGATTTAGTTAGAAACTGAATATAAATAAAGAGCTTATTTAAGATCTAGGGTGATTTATATGGGAAATTTTAAAAATCTACAAGAATATTTAATCGCATATTTTGGAAACGATTTGTCATAAATTTGACTTGAGAGTATGTTAATTGACATGTAACAATTTGTAATAAATATAAAATTTATTGTGATATATTTGGCAAAAATTCATAAAAGTATAATCCAGTACATTTTTAAAGTTAATTCTGTGGTTTTATTGTATTTTTTTGTAATGATAAAATAATATCACTATAAGGAAATAATGCGTGAAAAATGTTTAATAAGTTTTTAGGGGCTGGGGTAACCATACTATCTCTGATTTTATCTCATTCAGTTTTTGCTGCTAATAAATCTTACTACTCTGATGATCGTCTTGCTGATTTGATTCGGGTAGTTGAATACTCAAAAAATCATGAAGAAATTAGTCAGTTGGAAAATCGAATAGTGGCACGTTCAAGCTGGAACGTTCGCTGTTGGGTTAAGGTGTTTGATCAGGCGAAGATTTGTACTTTGCAAAAAGACAATATTACTGTAATCCGTTTGAACCATGACTATAGTGTGGTCATTGGTAATCAACCGAGTAAAAGTCCTAAAACAGCTTTGCGTGTAGATCAACATCCTGTGATATATACTCAAGATGGCTCATTTCGTAATGCTTTGCAGTTAATTGAGCAGTTTAAGCGCGGTTATTATGTCTATACGCGTTTCCAGCAAACCCATCAATTTGAAGATATTGATCAGCAAGTTTCTCTGATGGGTTTTCAAGATGCTTTTCGGCAGATGGAAAAGCAATTTGCGCAATTAGAGCAACAGAAAACCAAAAATAGTCTGTAAAATGACAAAAAGGGCTATCTAGTAGGGTGAGATCATGCAGCAACTGGCGATTGCAACTTTAGTACAGCAACAGCTTCAGCAACTTCAGCAGCAAGGGTTGGAAGCGGTTGCTGTGTTGATGGGGCATGAAGATTGGCTTGAGTTTTCCAGTCAAAGTGAGGTGTGTTACACCCCATTTGGTAGTGCGCGTTTGCATCAACCTGCTTTAAACCATTTACAATTGGTTCGGGTTGACCAGACGCGCTATTTACAGGTGGTGACAGCTGAGCAACTCGAAGAATATCAACGTCAATGTCAAGATCAGGGTGATTCGCTTTAAAAGTTATCTTTCAAGAGACGGATTCTAGCAAACTCAGCTGCATTTTCTGCACGTAGAAAAGGGTTTGTTGCTAATTCTAATTCAATACTGGAAGGTAGGGTGATCTGGTCTTTGGCACGTAATTGTTTTACCTGCTGCATACGCTGTTGCAGCTCAATATTGTCTGGCTCAATCGTGAGCGCAAACTCCGCGTTTGCTAGCGTGTATTCGTGTGTGCAATACACACGGGTGCGTGGTGGGAGTGCTGCAAGTCGGTTGAGAGAGTGATACATTTGTTCTGCTGTGCCTTCAAACAAGCGACCACAACCCATAGCAAACAAAGTATCCCCACAAAATAAGGCATCTACGGCATCAATAAAATAACAAATATGGCCTAAGGTATGTCCTGGTGTGGCAATCACATCAATTTCAAGTTGGTTAAAATGGAATTGGTCCTCATGCTGTAAGGCATGACTAATAAATGGGATTTTACTGAGTTCTTCACGTGGACCATATACCGGAATGTTTTGTTCTACAATTAAAGCTGGAATACCGCCAACATGATCCTTATGCCAGTGAGTGATCCAGATCTGTTTTAATTGTAAATGATGTTGTTGGCAGAAATCGGTGACCAGTGCTGCTTCTGTGGGGTCAATCACCACAGCTTCTTGGGTGTGTGTATCTTCAATCAGCCAGATGTAGTTTTGTTGGTTATTTTTGACATCAATCACATGCACTTGATAGGTCATACGAATTCCTTATTCAGTTCATTTCGTCTTTATCTTAACAGTAATTTAAAGTATCGAGTGGTGGGATGTGAAATGGTGGTAACCATAAAAAACCCTCCGAAGAGGGTTCTTTATTCAGCTTGATTAGGCTTGCTGTTCGCGTGCAATCGCACGGTAACCGATGTCTTTGCGGTATTGCATGCCATCAAACGTCACTTTTTGACATAACTCCAAAGCTTTGGCTTGTGCTTCACCAATGCTATTGCCAAGTGCAGTCACACAGAGTACGCGACCACCCGCAGTGATGACTTCACCATTTGCGTTGGTTGTTGTGCCTGCATGAAACACTTTTGCATCGGTCATTGCTGTGTCTAAACCAGAGATCACATCACCTTTGCGTGCCGTTTCTGGGTAGCCTTCAGAGGCAAGTACAATGCCCACAGTTTTGCGCTCATCCCATTCAGCTTGTGCTGGTAGATTGCCTGCAATACCGGCTTCAACCAGATCGACTAGTGATGATTTGAGACGCATCATGATTGGCTGGGTTTCCGGATCACCAAAACGGCAGTTGAATTCGATGACGCGTGGTTGACCTTTTTCATCAATCATCAGGCCTGCATAAAGGAAGCCGGTGTAAACGTGGCCATCAGCTGCCATACCGTCTACAGTTGGACGCATCACTTCAGCCATCACGCGTTCAAATACGTCAGGTGTTACCACAGGTGCAGGGGAGTAGGCACCCATACCACCGGTATTCGGACCTTGGTCGCCTTCAAAAATACGTTTGTGATCTTGAGAAGTTGCCATTGGCAGGATATTTTTGCCATCAATCATACAAATGAAAGAGGCTTCTTCACCTGCCAAGAATTGCTCGATCACCACACGTGAACCTGCATCACCAAACTTGTTGCCAGCGAGCATGTCATCAATCGCATCGAAGGCTTCCTGATTGGTCATCGCCACGATCACGCCTTTACCCGCTGCAAGGCCATCTGCCTTGATCACAATCGGTGCGCCATTTTGTTCAACATAGGCTTTTGCTGCATCAACTTCAGTAAACACGTCATAAAATGCAGTTGGAATGTTGTGGCGCTTCAAGAAGTGCTTAGCAAACGCTTTCGAGCCTTCAAGCTGTGCGGCATACTGAGTTGGGCCCCAAATTTTTAAGCCTGCAGCACGTCCTGCATCAACTACACCATTAACCAGTGGAGCTTCTGGGCCGACCACAACCAAATCCACGTTATTGGCTTTGGCAAAAGCAATAATCGCTGGGTTATCCAGAATATCAAGATCAACATTTTCACATTTGGCTTCAGTTGCTGTACCGGCATTGCCTGGTGCAACGAAAACCTTGCTCACTTTGTCATCTTGCGCGATTTTCCATGCCAAAGCATGTTCACGGCCGCCACTACCCAAAACTAAAATATTCATCGGTTCATACTCCATGAATCGAAAATGACATAAAGTCCTCAAGCTTTGGGCAGAGGACTTTATGCAAGATTTAGAAATCTATATTGAATAAAGCAGGATGCTTCATATCAGTCTTAGTGACGGAAATGACGCATACCCGTGAACACCATTGCGATACCATGTTCATCGGCTGCCGCGATCACTTCTTCATCACGCATCGAGCCACCTGGCTGGATAATGCATTTGATACCTGCTTTGGCTGCGTTATCAATACCATCACGGAATGGGAAGAATGCATCCGATGCCATTACTGCACCTTCAACGACCAAACCTGCATGTTCGGCTTTAATCGCAGCAATACGTGCAGAGTTCACGCGGCTCATTTGGCCTGCGCCGACACCAATGGTTTGACGGTTTTTCGCATACACAATCGCGTTTGACTTCACATATTTTGCCACTTTCCAGGCAAAGATCAGGTCGTCAATTTCCTGTTCAGTTGGTGTAATTTTAGTCACCACTTTGAGGTCATCTTTGCTGATCATGCCCAAGTCTTGGTCTTGTACCAATAGGCCGCCGTTCACGCGTTTGTAGTCAAGTTGTGCAGCACGTGCATCAATCGCTGGAAGTTCACCACAAACCAGTACGCGTACGTTTTTCTTCGCACCAGTCACTTCTAGAACGCCTTCAGCAATGCTTGGTGCAATGATCACTTCAACGAATTGACGATCAACAATCGCTTGTGCAGTCGCAACGTCAAGTTCACGGTTGAATGCAATGATGCCACCGAATGCAGATTCAGGATCTGTTGCATACGCCAAGTCATAAGCGGCTTGGATGCCCTCAAGAGAAACTGCAACACCACATGGGTTGGCATGTTTAACAATCACACAAGCCGGTTTTGCGAATGATTTGACACATTCAAGTGCTGCATCGGTGTCTGCGATGTTGTTATAAGACAATTCTTTGCCTTGTAACTGTTTTGCTGTTGAAACAGAAGCTTCTTTTGCTGCTGGATCAACATAGAAAGCGGCTGCTTGGTGTGGGTTTTCACCGTAACGCAAGTCTTGTGCTTTATTCAGTTGGGTGTTGAAAGTACGCGCGAATTTGTCGGCTTCACCTTCAGCTTTGCCTACACGTGCACCGAGGTAAGAAGCAATCATACCGTCGTATTGTGCCGTGTGTTCAAATGCTTTTACTGCCAAGTCAAAACGGGTTTCATACGACAAACCACCATTCGCTTTCAGTTCAGCAATCACGGTGTCGTAATCCGATGCATTCACCACGATACCTACAGACGCGTGGTTTTTCGCAGCAGCACGTACCATGGTTGGACCGCCGATGTCGATATTTTCAATCGCATCTGCAAGGGAGCAGTTTGGCTTGGCAACTGTGGCTGCAAATGGGTAAAGGTTTACAACTACGAGATCAATCGGATCAATGTTGTGTTCTTGCATGACCGCTTCGTCTAGACCGCGACGAGCCAGGATGCCACCATGAATTTTCGGATGAAGTGTTTTTACACGGCCGTCCATCATTTCTGGAAAGCCAGTATGTTCAGAAACTTCTACTACGGCGATATTGTTGTCTTTGAGCAACTTGTAAGTACCACCAGTAGAAAGAAGTTCTACCCCCAAATTCGCCAGATTTTGAGCAAATTCAACGATTCCAGTTTTGTCTGAAACAGAGATCAGAGCGCGCTTAATAGTCATGATTTTGAAGTCTACAGATTAAAAAACAAATAGGCATAAAAAATGCCCACGAAGACGTGAGCATTTTAGCATCTTACTCACTCATTAAACCGTGAGCTTTTAACTTTTTACGCAAAGTACCACGGTTGAGTCCAAGGATTTCAGCTGCGCGAGTCTGGTTGCCGCGAGTGTATTCTAAGACCACAGATAAAAGAGGTTTCTCCATTTCTGCTAGCACCATGTCATAAACCTGAGATGGTTGTTCACCTTGCAATGACGCAAAATAATGGCGAACCGCGCGATCCACGTGGATACGAAGCGCAACATCAGATTGTGCAGTAAAAATAGGAGATTTGCTATTCATGCGAGTTAATCCGAAAATCAAATATCACTTGAGTAAAATGATATGTACATATGGTCTAAAAGGGTCGAGCTCCGTTTTAGATCCTAAAACGGCGGGCTCTAAAACTAGAACAATTAGCTTGCCACAACTCTTCAATTTGAGCGAAAAATAAGCGTAACAATAATTTAACTTTTGTTACAGCCTAAACTTCAAAAACAAAGATTAGCCTGATGCGCATTACGTGAATAAAGCACATGATCAAGGACTATATTTGTTTTGGATGAATGTGAGGAGTTTGCAGCACTAAGCTTTTCGTGGCGCGTATGATACCATTGTCTAAGAAAAAGTGAGCAATTAAACTGCATTTTTTTTCACTTTTTTTTAGACGTTACGGAGCTACAATTTCTAGGCTGTAATTGTCAAAGCTTTTTCGTTCAACCGGCAAGGTAAATTCAAATTTGAACGGGCGATCATGTGGAATACGCTGGATGCCTTGCAAACTCTTGATGAGATATTCACGTGAGTTCAATGTATAGATGGCAACTTCTTCGCCATCGGCATGCAGGGTGATTTTTACGTTCGGGAGTAATAGACTTGACTCGTGCTGATTGAGTAGCACACCACTAAATTGGGTTTTATCCTTGCCGGTACGTTTGACTTTTAGCTTATTAATAGCGATTAGGTTGTATTCCTGCTGCAAGGTATTACATTTTAGTGCCTGACAGACAGGGCTAAACAACGAACTGAGCATCGGACTGTTGTTGAGTAATTTAGGATTAAACCACAGCACCTGAAACATCAGGACAAAAAGCAGCACGATATTGACGCTGCCCCAAAGAACATAATATCCCCAGCCACGCGGTTTGTCCTGTTCATGACTAATGACACGTTCCGTATTGGAGAGGTTCAAGCCAGAGAATGTGCTTAGTGGTTCACTGGTGAAATAGTTCAGGTTGTTTAAATAGGTTTGTAAATCGATATTCGAGTTTTCGATTTTGCGGTTAAAAATATCGAGCAGGCGAGACTGTGAGGGATTGGTATTGAAACCGGCAAGTGCTGCTGCCACGGGCGTGTTACTTGCCAAAATTTCAGCTGTATCATGCTGAACCAGATGGGTTAGGGCATTAAAATTTTGTGAGCATTTGGGACAACAAACCATACCCTGCGCAGCAGTGAGCTGGGTCAACGTGACGTTATAGACGGTTGAACACTTCGGGCAGCGGGTTTGTTTGTCACTCATAGGATCTTTTTACTCGTTTAATTCGACTGGCGCTTTCCTGAAATGCGGCACCAGTTTTCTTCACGTTTTTCGATCTCTAATATATCAAAAAATTCTGAATAAACACGAGAAACTTCAGTAACTTGCTCTTCAATTACACCGGCAAGTGCGAACTCTCCGGCAGATTTAATTAAAGTTGAGAACTCTGGCGCAAGTGCCATTAGTGGGCCTGCCAAAATGTTGGCAACCAGAATGTCTGCTTGCTGACCTTGGAAAGCGGTATTGAATTCTTCAGGTAGCCCAACAAACAAGCGATCGTTGACTCCGTTCAGTTCGGCATTTTGTTGAGTCGCGAGAACGGCTTGTGGATCGATGTCGGTGGCATAGACTTTTTTAGCACCTAATAAAAGTGCCGCTACGCCCAAAATTCCCGAACCACAGCCATAATCGATGACGATTTTATCTTTCAGGTCTGTTTTACCTAGCCATTGTAGACAAAGGAAGGTGCTGGCATGGTTGCCGGTACCAAAAGCCAAACCTGGATCCAGTTTGATATTGATGGCATCGGCTTCAGGTGGTTCGAGCCATTCCGGCACAATCCAGAATTTTTCTGAAATCTGGATGGGTTCATAATAATCCATCCATGCACGTTCCCAAGCCTGATCTTCGAGTTCTTCAGAGCGAATCGGTGCATCTGGCATTTGTGCGCGAATAAACGCCTCAAGCTTGGTGGCATCAATCGGATCGTTTTCATCATCCTGGTAGATGCCAGTCACAATCACTTTATTCCATAATGGAGTTTCACCTGGAAGTGGTTCGAGCAAGGCCTGATCTTCTGCGTCATCAAGCGTCACACTGACGGCACCTAAAGACAGCAGTAAGGTTTCAGTAAAATCGACTTGTTCTTGATCAACAGTAATATGAATTTGTAACCACTTCACGGCATTAACCTAATTCGTTTTCGTAAAGACAGTATTGTAACGGATTCCGTTTAGCTGCCTACCAGAAAATGAGTTTTTATCTGGAATGTTTTCTGGCCGATGGAATTTGTAGGTCAATCTAAGAGTGAACACCATTTTGAGATGAGGTGATCATTCTGAATAAAATAACCTACGCCAAATGAAAAGAGCCACATACGTGGCTCTTTGGTGGAGATAAAGTTAAGTCAATCAGAGATTACTTGGGGTGTGGGGGAGTAAAACCTAAAGCACATTTTCCTCGTACTTCAGCACCGTTGATATTGGCACTCATCGCGCTATGTGTACCCGCACAGGTGGTAAAGAGCTCAGGCTCATTGCCCATAATGTTTTGGCTTTGTTTAGGAAAAAACTGCGGTTCACAGGTGCCATTCCAGATGATGCCACGATGAGCAAAGCTAACTTCAGTGCCTTGAGACTTGCCTTTACATACCTTTTGATAGAGCTGAGCATCATAGATTTTTTCAACTTTATCATTCGCTTGTACTAAAGGACTGAGACAAAAACCGCAGAAAAGCACTGAGAGGAGGAGTTTCTTATTCATCGTTGTTTCCTTATTTTGTTATTTACATCAATCTCAGCATAAAAAATAATCAGAATAAGACAGTGTTAATCACGTAAGTTATGCGGCGGTTTGGTGTCTTTTTGCTGTTGATCTGCAAAAAATAGTTATTTTTATCTCTAACGCACAGGCGCGCGTAGCGCTAGGCTATAACAAGAAAATCGACTCAATTTGTCAACTTAAAGGCAAATTTTGCTATAATACTCAGTCATCCTTTTTTATCTCTCAATTACCACTATGCATTATCCTAAAGTTTACGATGTCATTGTGATCGGTGGCGGTCACGCGGGTACGGAAGCAGCGCTCGCTGCGGCGCGTATGGGGCGACAGACGTTACTTCTTACGCACAATATTGAGACTTTAGGGCAGATGAGCTGTAACCCGGCGATTGGTGGTATTGGTAAGTCGCATCTGGTTCGTGAAATTGATGCCTTGGGTGGTGCGATGGCACTGGCAGCCGATAAAGGCGGGATTCAGTTCCGTATTCTCAACTCGCGTAAAGGTGCGGCAGTTCGTGCAACACGTGCCCAAGCCGACCGCGTTCGTTATAAAGCAGCGATTCGATATACGCTAGAGAATCAGGCCAATCTGGATATTTTCCAGCAAGCGGCCGATGACCTGATTGTAGAAGGGGATACCGTTAAAGGCGTTGTGACCCAGATGGGCATCCGTTTTGATGCCAAGACCGTGGTTTTAACTGCGGGAACCTTCTTGGGTGGCGTGATTCATATTGGTTTGCAAAATGCTTCCGGTGGTCGTGCGGGTGATCCACCGTCGATTGCTTTGGCGCACCGCTTACGCGAATTGCAATTACCCGTCGGTCGTTTAAAAACCGGTACACCACCACGTATCGATGCACGCAGCGTTGATTTTTCGGTGATGACCGCACAACCGGGAGATTTTCCTTCTCCAGTAATGTCATTTATGGGCGATGTGTCGATGCATCCTGAGCAGGTCAACTGCTACATCACCCATACCAATGAAAAAACGCATGACATCATTCGTGCGGGGCTGGATCGTTCCCCAATGTATACTGGTGTGATTGAAGGTGTAGGGCCTCGCTATTGTCCTTCGATTGAAGACAAAATTCACCGTTTTGCCGATAAAGACTCACATCAGGTGTTTTTGGAACCGGAAGGTCTGGATACCCATGAGCTGTATCCGAACGGGATTTCAACCTCGTTACCTTTTGATGTGCAATTTGAACTGGTTCGTTCGATTCGCGGAATGGAAAATGCGCACATTTTGCGTCCGGGTTATGCTATTGAATATGACTACTTTAACCCACAGTCCTTGAAATATACCCTGGAAACGAAAGCCATTAATAACCTGTATTTTGCCGGACAGATTAATGGGACAACCGGTTATGAAGAAGCCGGTGCACAAGGCCTGCTTGCAGGTTTGAATGCTGCACGTCGTGCCTGGGATCAGTCAGAATGGACACCAAAACGCGATGAAGCTTACATCGGGGTGCTGGTGGATGACCTGATCACGTTGGGTACTAAAGAACCGTATCGTATGTTTACCTCACGTGCAGAATATCGTTTGATGTTGCGTGAAGACAATGCGGACCAACGTTTGACGCCAATTGGCCGTGAACTAGGTCTGGTGGATGATGTGCGTTGGGCAGCGTATTGTGAAAAAATGGAAGCAGTAGAGCGTGAAACGGCGCGTTTGAAAGATCTATGGGCAGCACCGAACAACCCAATGGGCAAAAAGTTTGTGGAAATGACCGGCGCAGATTTATCGAAAGAGTGCTCTGCAATTGATCTATTAAAGCGTCCAAATATCAACTTCCAGCAAATTGCTGAGCTAACCGGTTCAGAGGTTTCTGCACAGGTGGGTGACCAGATCGAGATAGCTGTGAAATATGAAGGTTATATTAACCGTCAGCATGAAGATGTAGCCCAAATGAAACGACTGGAAGAGACCAAAATTCCTGTCGATTTTGATTATGATGCGGTTTCCGGTTTATCACGTGAAATTACTCAAAAGCTGAAAACGGTACGTCCCGATACGCTGGCACAAGCGGGCCGTATCCCGGGTGTGACACCGGCAGCAGTGCAGTTGGTGTTAATCACCATTCGTAAAAATGCTGGCACACGCAAATCAGCTTGATACTTTCAGCTAATGAAATAACAAAGCCCGCTTCAGCGGGCTTTTTTATTGAATTTTTTCAAGGGCATAGTTTATATCTATGGTTTGATCATAAAAATATTGTCAAAATTTTTATCTTGAAAATTGACCTAAGTAAATGAATTAAGAATAAAAAACGATTTATGATTTAACTTTTAGGTATTAATTGGAGGCTGCTGGATACATCCGCTGCAAATAAACCCGACCATTGTAGTGCTATTTCATCTGCATGATCCATCACAGAATAATTCGCTCAATAGGCGATGGAACGACGCTTTGCATCGTATGGATGGAGATTAGAGATGTTACAGACACAAACAGGTGGCTTACAAAAGAAGCTCACCATCTTTTTATGCTTTCTTGTGGCCTTTTTTGAAGGTTTTGATTTACAGGCACCGGGGATTGCCGCGAAAGGAATTGCTGCCACTTTTGGCTTGGATCAGCTGCAAATGGGCTACGTCTTTAGCCTGGGAGTATTTGGTATGCTCTTCGGTGCCTTCTTTGGGGGGCGTGTCGCCGACTACCTGGGACAGAAAAAAGTCCTGATGCTGGCCGTGGCAATTTTTGGTGTTTTTTTTAGTATTTCCGCGCTTGCCCCTAATCTTGAAGTTTTATATGTTGCACGCTTTTTAACGGGTGTGGGTTTGGGGGCTGCCATGCCGACGATGATTTCGGTCGTGGGGGATGAAGCAACCGAAGCTAATCGTGGCAAGTTAAACAGTCTGATGTACTGTGGTCTTCCGGTTGGTGCGATTTGTGTGGCAGGTTTAGGGATGTTTTTCCCGCAGATTTCTTGGCACACCCTGTTTCTGATTGGTGGTTTGGCGCCGTTACTGTTGTTACCCTTCATGGCTTTGATCTTAAAAGACAAGAAAAAGCAGCAACAGGCTCAGGTGCAGCCAGAAGCTGTGCCTGCGATGAGTGAAATTCTGTTTAAGAATAAAAAATATGCCCATACTCTGCCGCTGTGGGTGAGCTTTTTCTTTACCTTGATGGTGAACTATATCCTGATCAGCTGGTTACCGAATCTGCTTATGGAACAAGGTTTGGAAAAGAAACAAGCATTTCTGGTGATGCTGGTGTTCCAGGTGGGTGCAGTGATTGGCACCTTGGCCTTGGGTTACCTGCTTGATCGTCTTAAATTGTGGCAAATGTCCGTGATCATTTATTCTGGTTTGTTGATCGCGGTATTTATTTTGTTCACTACAACTTCGGTTCCTTTGTTGATTTTTGCCGGAGTAATCGGTGGTATTTTCTCAACTGGCGGCCAATCGATCTTATATGGGATTTCTCCGATTTTTTACTCACCTGCAGGGAAAGTCACCGGCGTGGGTAGTGCCATCTCCTTGGGACGTTTGGGTGCGATGACCGGTCCATTGTTAACCGGTAAAATTTTGGCACTGGGGTTGGGAACGACAGGCATTTTGATTGCAAGTGCACCTGGGATCGTGCTTTCTGCGGTTGCAGTTACGGCCTTATCCCGTTACAAAGATGCCCAGAAAAAACAAGTGTAATCCACTTTAAATCAGACTGCAGTTCAGGGTTACCTGGACTGCTTTGTGCTTTTCAATATAAATAATTCACAATAAATCTTTAATAGAAATAGCGTATTAAGTCGAAGATCTTCTGATTTCTCATGTCGAAATCATCACGTTATAGTGATTGCATGTTCAACGAATGAAGGAGAAGCGATGACAAAGAAAATGATTCGCTATAATCGCAATGATCTGGCTTGCTAAAGCTTGCGCGATGATGCACTCAAACGTGTGCAAATTCACAAGAGGCGTGGGGCTGAAAGGTGAATTTGTGCTGTCGTCCACACAACAATAATAACAAGTTTATTTTTACAAAAATGATAATAATAAATCTAAGAGAGCTTTCGACCAGAAGCTCTCTTTTTTATTCAGGTTTTGCAGATGCCTCTTCTGATTCATAGACAGCATGTGCGACTTCATCTGGTCGAATAGAGATTATTTTCTTACCAAAGCTGCGCAACCACCAGACCAGTTGTGAGGTAAAAGGCACGGTCGCGATCACTTCGACCTGATTCTCATGGTAAGGCTGAATGATCTGATCTTTGCTCAACTGACTTTCATAAAAATAGCTGGCATCATTTTCATGCATCACTAAATGCAGTTGAACCTGGTGAGTGGGGATATTGAAATCTACACGGAAACCTAAAGCGCCAGACTCAATGTATTCGTCAATGTTGAAATCAACAGGATGTAAAGCGCGTGAATTGAGCACAGTGGCTGACTTAAAACGGTGCAGAGCAAAGGTTTGCACATCACTTTTATCATGTCGGGTGCAGACCAGATAAATAATAGCGCCTTTTTGCACTAACCCTAAAGGGTTTAGCGTATAACGACGGTCTTCACCTTGGGCGGCACGGCTGCGGTAAAGACACTCGATCTGTTTATCCTGCAGCAGTCCTTCATAAATGGCTTGCTGTGCTTGTCGTTCAACCACAGGAGGAATCAAGGGTTGAGTCGCTGGGACAATCCTGACCCGGTTCACCCATTGCCTTACGTTATTTTGTGTGGAAAGACTGCGCCGAGCCAGGTCAAACCAAGGATTCATTTCTTCGATCAGGCTCGGTGGCAGTAAATGCTTGAGATGCTCCTCAACCATCATAAAGGTTACTGCCTGTGAGCTGGTCATATGCGGCAAACTTTGGATTGGGGCATCTGAACGCCAGCGCCAGCCCTGAGGCACGGTTTTATTACTTTCAATGGGAAAACGTTGCGAAATCTGGTTCAAATCACGTTGGATGGTGCGCAAGCTGATGTCGATGCCTTCACGTTGTAAAATTTCCTGCAGTTCACGTGTTCCCATCCATTTTCCGGTTGAAAGGCGGGACAGGATTTGCCATTGGCGATACAGGCTGTTTGATGTTTCTTTTTCTTGTGAAGACATAATAGAAGAATAAATCAGGTTAAGAAGAGAAAAATACCGCGCGATTCAACGCACGTTGGCAAACACAATAAAAAAACTTATCTATTTTGGCAAGTATTGCTGAAGCTGCTGTTTATATTCAGTCACAGATTATCGCAAAACTCTGCTTGAACTCAGTAGTTCATTCGAGAATAAATAGAAAGAACAGGGATAGTGGCATCAAATTTGCATTTTTTTGGCAAATAGAAGAGAAAAACACAGAGGAACCATAATGTTAAAAGAAAATAATGAGTTTGCCGGATTACCTACAGAAAATTATAGTGGTGAGTCGAACTTGCCGCCGGTTCTTGCTCGTGTTGAGGAGATGGCACCGACCACAGCACATATCTTTGATCAGTTAAAGTCGAGATTTTTTAATGAAATGCTCGATGATGCTTCGATGCATGGCGAAGCCTCGAAAAAAATCGAGCAGTGGTTGTGCCAACATACATTGGAGCAATTGGATGAGCTGAACCAGCAAGCCAAACAGCATCTCTTATATCAGGATATAACCTTTGCGCTGTATGGTGATCAGGCAGATTTACAACGCACGATTCCTTTTGATCTGATTCCGCGCGTGATTGCAAAAAAGCAATGGGACAAAATTGCTGAAGGTTGTACCCAACGTGTTCGTGCACTGAACCATTTTTTACAGGATATTTACCATCAGCAAGACATCTTGCAGGCAGGACTGATTCCTGAACAGCAGATCTTTACCCATGAAGCATTTCAACCACATATGCTCAAGCATCAGTTGAAAGGCAATATTTATGCGCATATTAGCGGGATTGATATTGTCCGTGACGGTAAAGGTGAGTTTTATGTGCTCGAAGATAACCTGCGGACGCCTTCTGGGGTCTCCTATATGCTGGAAAGTCGCAAGATTAGCCAGCAATTGATGCCAGATTTATGCCAGTCCAATCCACTCTATGCCATTGAACAGTATCCGGCCTTACTTCGGGAGATCTTGAGCGAAAATGCCGAGGTGGATCAGCCTTTTATCGTCGTGTTGACTCCTGGACGTTTTAACAGCGCCTATTATGAACATGCCTTCCTTGCACGAGAAATGGATGTGCCATTAGTCACTGGGCAGGACCTTTTTGTGGAGCAAGATAAAGTCTATGTGAAAACGATTCGTGGTCGGCAACGTGTTGATGTCATTTATCGCCGTGTGGATGATGCATTTCTCGATCCGTTGATGTTCCGTCCAGACAGTTGTCTGGGGGTGCCGGGTTTGATGTCAGCCTACTTGCAGCATAATGTGGTGATTGCCAATGCACCGGGCACCGGGATTGCAGATGACAAGTCGATTTATCCCTATGTGGATCAGATGATCGAGTTCTATCTGGGGGAGAAACCCATTCTCAACAATGTTCCGACCTATCAGTGCCGTAATGCGCAAGACTTAGACTATGTCATGCAGCATATCGATCAACTGGTTGTAAAAGAAGCGCAAGGTTCAGGCGGTTATGGCATGTTGGTGGGGCCACAGGCTTCGGCTGCTGAGATTGCTCAGTTTAAGGATAAATTACGGCTTCAGCCTCATCTGTATATCGCGCAACCAACACTGGATTTGTCCGTAGCACCAACCCTGACCGAAAAAGGACTGGCTGAGAGACATATTGATTTGCGTCCTTTCATTTTAAGTTCACCTTACCGCACTGAAATTGTGCCGGGCGGCTTAACTCGGGTTGCGATGCAAGAAGGATCTTTGGTGGTGAACTCCTCGCAGGGAGGAGGCATCAAAGATACTTGGGTAATTGATCAGCTACATTCCTGAAGCCGGAAGAGGGAAATAATTATCATGATTTTATTAAAGTCGAACGCCCATAGTATTTATTGGTTAGCGCGTTATTTGACCCGCATTCAACAGTTATGTGGGCATCTGCCATTTGAACAGGATCAACACGCACATGCCTTTGCTCAAGGCTTTGGTCTGGATATTGATGGTGCAGCCTCGCTGAATGCACTGATACAGAATTCTGTACAGTCCTTATCATTGACGCAGCAGTTACAGCAGGTTCAGGCCAATCTTCAGGATTTACGTGGTGTGTTGTCAGCCAAAGTCTATGCTGAACTCAATCAACTGGTGCGTGCTGCAAGCCAGCAACCCGTTACAATCTGTCGTGTAATCAGTCATTGTATTTCGTTACTTGAGGCCGAGTTGCCAGAAGTATGGACATTTTTTGCGTTGGGCCAGCAGCTGGAATTACTGGACTGGCAGATCCGCTTACAGCAACCGACAGCGCAACATATTCATAAATTAGCACAGTGGCTGGATGCCTTGGATGTGATGGGGTGGCATACGATCAATGCAGCTTGGCATGATTTTAAAAAGCAGCCCGAGTTAATCCAACTGTATGCGTTAACGCAACAGTTACAGATTGAATTCGAGGCGGCAGCATGAAGTTGATGGTGAATCACCAGACTCATTATCACTATAGTGAATGGTCATTAAACAGTGTGCAGTACATCAAAATGACACCGCAAAGCAGTGCACATCAGCAGGTGCTGGACTGGAATATTCAGGTTCCTGGTGTATCGGTAACGAAACGCGATGCTTTTGATAATATTTGGATCAGCAGTCAACAGCGCTATACTTACCAGCGGTTGAGTATTATGGCACAAGGGATCATTGTCATTAATCCTGATGCAGAAATAGGAGTAGCCAGCCGGATTCAGCCTCAGATTTTTTTACAGCCTACCATGCTCACACAATGTAATGCAGCGATGCTGGAGTTTGCACGGCATTACGTGACCCAGCCGAGTCGCAATTGTCTGATCGAACTCGCACAAGCACTTTTGGCTCATATCCCCTATGTGCCAAATATCACCACCGTACATACCTCTGCAATTGATGCTTTTATGCATCGACAAGGGGTATGTCAGGATCATAGTCATGTCTTTATCGCCATGTGCCGTGCCTTGGGTTTGCCGGCGCGTTATGTCTCCGGCTATCTGTATGTACCGGAAACGCTGCATCTTGCCAGTCACGCATGGGCAGAAGTGTTTTTAGACCATTCATGGTATTGTTTTGATGTCAGTAATCAGTTGTTCACCCCAGGTTCGCATATTTATGTGGCCTTAGGCCGGGATTATTTTGATGTTGCCCCCATTCGCGGGGTGCGTGAGAAAGGTGGAATCGAGCAGATGGATTCCACAGTACAGGTTTTACGTTGTTAGAAAAGGGATATTGAAAATGACATACTGTTGCGCGATGCGGTTAAAAGATGGTTTGGTCTTTGTCAGTGATACCCGTACCAATGCTGGCGTCGATCATATCTCGGTTTTCCGAAAACTGTTTACCTTCGGCATTAAGGGAGATCGTTTTATCACGATCCAAACGTCTGGCAATTTGGCCACCACTCAGGCCGTGATTGGCCATCTGGAAAATCATCTGACCTTAAAACAGGAACCCCATCTCTATAGTGTCAATACCATGTTCGAAGTGGCGGAACTGGTCGGACACACCTTAAAAAAAGTGATTGAGGAAGTCACCACCGATAAGCATGAACAGAGCAATTACTACTGTAATATTATTGTCGGTGGACAGATTCGGGGTGGTGAGATGCAACTGTATCACATTTATCCGCAGGGGAATTTTATCTGTGCGACCAGTGATACGCCGTATTTCCAGATTGGAGAAAGTAAATATGGCAAACCGATTTTGGATCGTGCGCTGCACTATACCATGCCCCTCGATGAGGCTTTTCGCTGCTGTTTGATTTCTTTTGACTCAACCTTGCGTTCCAATGTTTCGGTGGGGATGCCCTTGGATGCGGTGATTTATCAAAAAGATAGTCTCAATGTGCCCTGTAGCAAGCGTATTTATGAACAAGATCCGTATTTTGAGAGTATCAGCCGGCAGTGGTCTGAAACCTTGCGAAAAGGGCTGCAGGCGATGCCGAAACCTGATCCTGATTATTGCAAATAGGATCAGATTATTCTGGCTATAAATGAACGTATGATCAGCTTGATCCAAGCCAGCTAAATTTTACAATAAATGACGACGCGGACGTGTGGTCATTCGGCACAGCAGTTCATAGCCAATCGTACCATTTGCTGTTGCCACATCATCCACTAAACGATGTTTGCCCCAGAGTTCAACTTCACTGTCTAACGTTGCGTCTAATCCTGTGACATCAATTGCGATCATATCCATGCTGACTCGTCCAATCACGGGCGTAAGCTGACCTTGAACAGCGACAAAATTTGGCTGTAGATAGGCACGTGGATAGCCATCACCGTAACCAATCGAGACAATCGCAATCGTCATGGTCTGTTCAGCGGTAAACGTTGAACCATAACCGACCTGTTCACCGGCCTGAATGGTATTCAGGGCAATAATCTGTGCGGTGAAAGACATTACGGGTTTTAAATCTAAAGCATGCACATTTTGATCGGCAAATGGACTTGCACCGTACAACATAATACCAGGACGAACATAGTCAAAATGCAGTTCTGGCCATTTAAAAATAGCAGCTGAATTACAGCAAGAGGCGAGAATGGGATCACATGCTGCTTTTACTTGTAAAAACTGGCTTTTTTGCTGTTCATTTAAGGGATGATCCGCATCTGCGTTGGCAAAATGCATGGCCAATACACAAGTAAAACCTTCATTTTTAAGGAGTTGAATGACATCAATAATTTCAGGTAGCTTAAATCCTAAACGGTTCATGCCACTATTGAGCTTGACCCAAACTTTCAGACCCTGTGCAATATAGGCTGTTTTATGTGCACGTAACCAGTCCAGTTGCTGCTGATGATGGATGATGCACTCAATACTATGCTCAATGACACTCGGCATTTCATCGGCACTAAATACCCCTTCAATCAGGGTAATGTCATTTTGATAGCCCAATGTACGAATTTCCAGTGCTTCTTCGAGACAGGCTACACCAAACGCGTCAGACTCAGCCAAGGCCGCTAAACAGTGCTCCACTCCATGTCCATAGGCATTCGCTTTGACCATACTGACAATCTTGGCGGTTGGAGCAAGTTGTTTGACACGGTTAAAATTATATTGCAGTGCTGTACTGTCAATACAAATGGTAGCTTGACGCACCCTGGAACTCCTTGGGGGAAGTAAAAGGCTGTTTAACAATGAAAACAGACAGCCTGAATCAAAAGAAAAGGCAAAAGTTGCAAATGGTATAGGGCTTTTGCGCTGCTTGAGCCGTATTGTAGACCTGTCAGTTAAAAAAACTAGGCTGTATCTATTATTCTCATTAAATCCTCTGTTTTATAGAAGATTTAAAACAGTTTAGCTTTTTATTCGTCATCATCAAACTGGTTGTAATATTCCGGAGATAAATTACTAAAGCGGGTATATTGGCCTTCAAAAGCCAAACGCACTGTACCAATCGGGCCGTTACGCTGCTTGCCAATGATAATTTCCGCAGTACCGGCTTCTTTTGATTCCTTGTTATAGACTTCATCACGGTAAATAAACATGATCAAGTCAGCATCCTGCTCGATTGCACCGGATTCACGTAGATCCGACATGACTGGACGTTTATTCGGGCGGTTTTCCAGAGAACGATTCAGCTGAGACAAGGCAATCACCGGACATTGCATTTCTTTGGCCAGTGCTTTCAAACTACGCGAAATTTCAGAAATCTCGCCGACACGGTTATCACCCATACCTGGAACTTTCATCAATTGCAGGTAATCGACCATAATACAACCCAGTTTTCCTCCGTGCTGTTTGGCAATCCGGCGTGCACGGGCACGTAACTCAGTCGGTGGCAGGGCAGAAGAGTCATCAATATACAGATGCTTTTCCTGTAATTGCAAAATGGTACCAGTGACTTTGGACCATTCTTCACCATCGAGTTTACCAGAACGTAAATGCCCCTGATGCACTTTGCCATAAGAAGAAATCAAACGCATGGCAATCGAGTCTGCAGGCATTTCCATCGAGTAGACCAGCGCAGGTAAATTACAGTTAAACAAAACACTTTCAACCAGATTCATGGCAAAAGTGGTTTTACCCATCGATGGACGTGCCGCGACAATAATCAGATCGCCGGCCTGCATGCCAGAGGTTTTATTGTCGAGTTCCATAAAGCCGGTGGATAAACCGGTGATATTGCCATCGAGTTGGGAAAGTTCGTTTAATTTATCAAATACGTCGGCAACGACTGATGTAATCGGTTTTGGACCGCTATCTTTCTTATTGTTGTTATGCTGTTCCGCTAGCGAGAAAATATTGGTTTCTGCCAAGTCCAGAATTTCACTCACGCTGCGACCCTTCGTGTCATAAGCATTCTGCAAAATTTCGCTACTTACTTTGATCATATTTCTTAAGGTGGCGAATTCGCGAATCTTGTTGGCGTAGGTTTCCAAGTTATAAAAACTTGAAGGGGAGTCCGCCATCAGTTGCATTAGATATTCTTCACCACCTGCAGCTTCGAGCAGGTTTTGTTTGATCAGCCAGTCATTGACCAGTACGGCATCATAAGGTGAGTTTTCCTGTGCCAATTTTTCGATCGCACGGAAAATATATTTGTGTCGGGTGGCGTAAAAATCACTTTCCTTGAGAATATCACTGACTTGTTCAAACGATTCAGCCACTGTCATCAATGCGGCTAACACGGCCTGTTCAATGGACAGGTTGTGTGGAGGGGTACGGAACTCTTTGAGCTGGCCTGAATCTGCAGATTTTTTATTGTCAGCATTGACCGTAGGAAATGGCGTAGTGACGCTTGCCTGAGACATAAAGAGCCCTGTAGATATTCAGCAAAAAATGGAGAGTAAAGACGGAAAATTTGTACTCTATCTTAAAACAATTTTTTCTAAAGTTAAGCTATTAGTTGATTGATAATTTCATGCAATCCGGATGGGTTAATGCATAAAAAGAGGCCAGTTCCTCCAATTTTTTAGAAAAAAAAAGAGCATGCAAAAGCATGCCCTTTTTTAACTGCGAAATTATTCAGCAACGATAGTTACTAGAACTTCTGCAGTTACATCGTGATGCAATTGAATCGCGATGTTGAATTCACCAGTGTTGCGAAGCGCACCATTTGGCAAACGAACTTCTGCACGGTCAACTTCAAGACCAGCATTTGTCAACGCGTCAGCGATGTCACGAGTACCGATTGAACCGAAAAGTTTACCTTCGTCACCAGCTTTCGCAGTGATCACGATGTTTACTTCGTTCAATTGGTCAGCACGTGCTTGAGCAGCAGCCAAGATATCAGCTTCTTGCTTCTCAAGTTCTGCACGACGAGCTTCAAAAGCAGCAGTGTTTGCTTCAGTTGCAGCAACTGCTTTACCTTGAGGGATAAGGAAGTTACGGCCGTAACCAGCTTTCACTGAAACTTTATCACCTAGTTTGCCAAGGTTTTTAATGCGTTGTAATAAGATAACGTCCACAGATCACCTCACTTATGGTTGTCAGTGTAAGGGATCAAAGCCAAGTAACGAGCTTGTTTGATAGCAAGCGCTAATTGACGTTGATAACGAGCCTTAGTACCAGTGATACGGCTAGGAACGATCTTGCCGTTTTCAGTGATGTACTGTTTTAAAGTGTCGATATCTTTGTAGTCGATGTACGCAACATTCTCAGCTGTAAAGCGGCAGAACTTGCGACGACGGTAGAAACGTGCCATTGATAGTTCTCCTTAAGCTTCAGCAGAATCTTGAGCTTGTTGTGCTTCTTCACGTTGAGCTTTACGCGCACGTTTTTCTTCAGCACTCTTAGCCAATAAAGATTCTTCAGTAATTGCGTTTTCACGACGGATGATCAAGTTACGAATGATTGCATCGTTATAACGGAACAATTCTTCTAACTCATCAAGAGTCGTTTGACCACATTCAACGTTCATCAAAATGTAGTGCGCTTTGTGAATCTTGTTGATTGGGTAAGCCAATTGACGGCGGCCCCAGTCTTCTAAACGGTGAATTTGACCGTTTGCTTCTTTGATGTGAGAGATATAGCGTTCAACCATACCTACCACTTGATCGCTTTGGTCTGGATGTACCAAAAGTACGATTTCGTAGTGACGCATTGTCAGCTCCTTACGGTTTATACAGCCCCTAAATTAAAATCTAGAAGCAAGGAGTCACAACCAGGATAGGTTGTGTCGCGAATAGCGAAGGCTGAATTATAGAGAAGATCACATCCGAAAACAAATACTTTTCCGGTTTAGCAGTAAAAATAGCCAAATCAGGACAGTATCAAAGAATAAAATGTGGCGAAGAGAATTCGATAAGAAAAAGAGTGGTTATAGAGGTGATAACCACTCAATGCATTAAAAAAGTGGAATGTGGGGTGCCGGGGAGAGGGTTGTGAAACTAAAGCTTAAACTGATCACGGTAATTAGAATGACCGAGAACAAGAAAAAGCGTTTGGCCCAAAGCTGATCATTTTCTGCTTTAAAACCAATAATGCCCAAATAGATCCAGTAAAAGCTGAGCACATTCAGAAGGATAAAATAGACCCAGTTGGTATAGCCATAAAAAAACAGGCCGTTCATGGCAATCACAAACAAAACCACATAAATCAATGATTCTATCTTTGTGCGCAACACAGAGCGTGCTACAGGCAGAATTGGAATCCCTGCATTTTTATAGTCATCAAAACGGTAGATTGCAATAGCCCAAGAGTGTGGCATTTGCCATAGTGCATAACCCAAAAAAATCAGTAGCGCGGCCAGATCAAATTCATGGCTGACAGCGGTATAGCCGATTACAGGTGGGCTAGCGCCTGAGATACTGCCAATTACGGTTTGATGAATGGTTGTGCGTTTGCTCCACAAGCTGTAGAAACCGACATAAACCACAAAACCAATGACTGCAAACAAGAAGGCATAGGCATTAATGGCAAACCAAATAATGCTAAAACCGATCAAACCGAGCACCAGCGCATAGCTCAGCGCGACAGTCGGGGAAACCGTTTTTTTTACTAACGCACGGTTTTGGGTGCGCTGCATTTTTTGGTCAATGTCCTGGTCAATAACATTATTGACAACACAGCCTGAGGCAACAACAAGCGTTGTACCTAGAAGAGTGAGAAGGAGTAAAAGGAAATCTACAGAACCTTGGGCGGCTAAGAGGTAGCCGCCCAAAGTGGTAACGAAGTTACCGAAGAGAATTCCTGGCTTGGTCAGGAATAAATACTTTTTCAGCATGACAACCAGTTTAGATCATCATGTTGGAGTGAAGGTAGTTCATGATCCATACAGAACCAACCAAAAGGATGGCAATCGTTAAGATTGTATAGACGAATGCAATCACGTTCCAACGTTGCTCTGAAGAGGTATTCATGTGCAAGAAGAAAACTAATTGTACAAGTACCTGAGCAACAGCAGTAATTGCAATTGCAGTGATCAGTACGCCACGGTCAAATCCACCGCCCATCACCATCCCGAAAGGGATGATGGTGAGAACTACAGAAAGGATGAAACCAATGGTGTACTGTTTAAAGTTACCGTGCGATGCACCAGCAGCGTTATGATCGTGACCCATTAGAGAACTCCCATTAAGTAAACTACGCTGAATACACAGATCCAAACGATGTCAAGGAAGTGCCAGAACAAGCTTAGGCAAGCAAGACGACGAGTGTTCGCAAGCGTCAAACCATATTTCTTGATTTGAACCATTAACACGATCATCCATACCAAACCTGAAGTTACGTGAATACCGTGCGTACCTACAAGGGTAAAGAACGCAGATAAGAACGCACTTGTGCTTGGACCATGACCGGCATGAACTAAATGATTGAACTCATAAAGTTCCATACCGATGAACGCTGCACCGAATAACCAAGTAATTGCGAGCCAAGTGATGACCTGACCAACATTTTTCTTGTATGAAGCAAGTACGGCAAAACCAAATGTTACTGAAGAAATCAAAAGAGCAAATGTTTCAGTAAGTACGAAACTTAAAGATTCACCAAAAAGTTCTTTTGCACTTGGCGTGCCAACAGGAACATGACTGCTTAATACAGCGAACGCGATGAAAAGCGTACCGAAAAGAATCAAGTCGCTCATCAAGTAGGACCAGAAACCAAAGACAGTGATGTCAGTATCATCGTGGTGATGATGTTCATCGTGTCCGTGGTTGTCGTGATGAAGTACTTCAGCCATATCCTTAGTCCTTCTTCAAGTGTTTTTCAAGTAGGGCATAGCGTTCATTTTCAATGCGCTCAACTTCAGCAGCAGGAACATAGTAGTCCACTTTCTTGGTGAAAGAGCTGTTGATGAAGGAAATGATTGCGCCAATGAAAGTAACAACTACTAACCACCAGATGTGCCAGATTAATGCAAAGCCCATAACAGTGATGAACATCGCAATAACAAAACCTGCAGCACGGTTGGTTGGCATGTGAACGTCTTCATACTTCGCTGGACGTGCATACGCTACACCATTTTCTTTGTCATTCCAGAAGCGGTCGATACCGTCAGCTTGTGGCAAGTGAGCAAAGTTATAGAATGGAGCAGGAGAAGAAGTAGACCATTCAAGTGTACGAGCATCCCATGGGTCGCCAGTAAGGTCGAGGTTTTGGTTGCGTTGCAAGAAACCAACAACGATTTGCAATACAAAGCAGATCAAACCGATCATTACAAGCACAGAACCGAAGAACGCAATTGTTACGTATGGATCCCATTCTGGGTTGTCATATGTATTCAAACGACGAGTCATACCCATGAAACCAAGGATATAAAGTGGCATGAATGCAAAGTAGAAACCGAAGAACCAGAACCAGAACGCCGCTTTACCCCAAGTTTCGTTGAGTTTCCAACCAAACATTTTTGGCCAGTAGTAGATGATACCCGCGAACATTGCGAATACAACACCACCGATAATCACGTTATGGAAGTGAGCGATCAAGAACAATGAGTTGTGTACTAGGAAGTCCGCTGGTGGAACCGCCATCAATACACCTGTTAAACCACCGATACCGAAAGTCACAAGGAAGCCAAGTGTCCATAGCATTGGGGTAGTGTAAGTGATGCGACCTTTGTACATGGTGAACAACCAAGAGAAGATTTTCACACCAGTAGGGATCGCAATAATCATGGTCATGATACCGAAGAACGCATTCACGTTACCGCCGGCACCCATGGTAAAGAAGTGGTGAACCCAAACAACCAGTGACAAGACACCAATTGCTACGGTTGCGTACACCATTGATTTGTAACCGAACAATGTTTTGCGGCAGAAGGTTGCCACAACTTCTGAGTAAATACCAAAAGCTGGTAATACCAAGATGTATACTTCTGGGTGACCCCATGTCCAAATCAAGTTCACGTACAACATTGGACTACCGCCCAACTCGTTAGTGAAGAAGTGGAAGCCGAAGTAACGGTCAAGAGAAAGCATCGCGATAGTTGCAGTCAACACTGGGAAGGTTGCAACGATCAATACAGAAGTAACTAATGCAGTCCAAGTGAAAATTGGCATGTCCATCAGTTTCATGCCAGGCGCACGCATTTTAATGATGGTAACAAAGAAGTTAACACCGGTTAAGAGCGTACCTAGACCAGACACCTGTAGCGCCCAGATATAGTAATCCACACCTACGCCAGGAGAGTATTCGATACCTGATAGAGGAGGATAAGCCATCCAACCTGTAGCAGCGAACTCACCAAGAGCAAGAGATGCCATCATCAAGCCTGCAGCGCCAGTGAAGAGCCAGAAGCTGAGAGAGTTTAATAGTGGGAATGCAACGTCACGAGCACCAATCTGTAAAGGTACAGAGATGTTCATTAAGCCAACCACTAGACCCATTGCTACGAAGAAGATCATGATTACACCGTGTGCGGTGAAGATCTGGTCGTAGTGTTCAGGGTGCAGGTAACCTTCGCCGCCACCGCGTGCAAGGAACTGCTGAAGACGCATCATGATTGCATCGGCAAAGCCACGCACCAGCATGACGATCGACACAAAGATATACATGATACCAATTTTTTTATGGTCTACCGATGTGAACCATTCGTTCCACAGGTAGCCCCATTTTTTGAAGTAGGTAATACCAACAACAGCTGCAATACCACCCAAGATCATCAATCCAACTGTGACGAGTACAATTGGATCATACGGAATAGCATCCGGACCTAACTTGCCTAATAAGAAGCTCATGTCTTATTCCCCTACAACTGAAGAAGCGGGTTCAACAGCGGCATGTGCATCAGAAGCAGCAGCCTCATGAGCGCCAGCAGTAGCTGCATGACTACCACCATGGTAGTTGCTCATGTATTTGTTGATCACTGATTCAAACAAGCCTTGCTCTACAGAAGAGTAATAAGTCACAGGATGTGGCTTAGTTGGGTAAGGCTTCATTGCTTCAGCAGCAGCCTTCTCTTCAGGAGTTTGTGCTTTAGAAATCAAAGCTTCAATTTGGTGTTTACCACGGTTACCGTCACGCAAGGTTGCAAATTCAGCTTGGTCTAAAACACCTTTTTGAATTGCTGCAGGGTTAATTGTATTACCCTTACCTGCTTTCACCGCTGCAACCCACTCGGCAAACTGAGCTTCAGTCACAGAATGAGCTTTGAAACGCATTTGTGAGAAACCATAACCTGAGTAGTTAGAAGAGAAACCACGGTATACACCAGTTTCATTTGCTAATACATTCAGGTGAGTCTGCATGCCGGCCATCGCATAGATCTGACCCGCTAACTGTGGAATGAAGAATGAGTTCATTGTGAAGTTAGAGGTGATGCGGAAGCTTACCGGTGTTTGCTCTGGGAAGCGTACTTCATTCACTGTCGCAATTTGTTGCTCAGGATAGATGAAGATCCATTTAAATTGTTCAGCAATAACTTGAACAGTTAATGGTGCTTTATCAGATTCTAACGGACGGTATGGGTCATACTTGTGTGAACCCACCCAAGTTAACCAAGCTAAAATACCAATAATAATGACTGGAATACCCCAAACTACAATTTCAATTGCAGTTGAGTGTGCCCAGGTAGGCTTATAGTCTGCATCTTTATTTGACGCGCGATATTTCCAACCAAACCATAGTGCCATGATGATCGATGGGATCACCACAAGCAACATTAAATAGATCGCAGTCATCATGAGGCCGCTTAGACCTTCCGCAACTGGACCTTTAGAGTTTAGAAGTACCATATCACCACCACACCCAGTGAGGAGTGCAGCAAGCGTTGATAAAGACAATACAGCTAAAATTGTTTGTCTCATTTTACAACCTCGGTGAAGAGTCCCATTCCCTAATAAATATGGGATAGCGATTCAAGTGTCGCATGATTGAGCGTTATTAATTTCTTACAAAAAAATAGCGCTCAATAGTACGGCACCGCTACGTTGTAGGGCATTATGCCTGATATCGTTCAACTAAGCTATACATAAAATTGGTTAAAATACCTTTAAAAAATAACCAATTTCTTTGCTCGGATTTTATTTTTAATGTGTGAAAAGTGAACAAATAACAGGCATTTGCGGGAAAGGAATAGGGGGATAATTTCCCCCTATTTTACTAGGATTTTGCGCGGCGGATGACTTTTGTTTTGGCGAGTTTGTCGTGTAGAGTTTGACGGCTTTTACTGAACGCAAAACCATAGTCCAAAATAGTAATAAAAGGCATAAACAGGAAGTTCAATATAATAAACAGGAAACTGCGCAGCCAGAAACCACGAATCATATTGACCTGTGCACCACTGTCCTGATCAACAATCTGAATATTGGTGAGTCGTTTGCCGATACTTTGCCCAGTTTTAGCGATTAATATCGACTGGATAATCAGCATGACCGCAATATAAAGCCCCATCATTTGCCAGCTTTCTGGGGAAATAAGTGCCAAAATCTGGCTTTGTGTATCTGGTGTAATCGACTTCTGCTGTAATTGCATCAGTTTATTGGCCGACTCTTCCGTCATGGTTAAAGAGGGAATCGCAAAGGCCGGTAGCCAGAGTAATAAATCAATAATCTTTGCCAATGCACGTGAATTGTAAGACGCGAGTGTCTCTAAATTTTGCTTTGGACTGCGAACACTTTGTGTGAAGCTATCCTGAAAGGGTGTAGCTTGAGGTCTAGGAGGGACATAACCCGCAGGTTCATATACAAGTTTACCCTGAGTCAGTTCACCTAGTGCTTTCCATTCCGTCATGCCTTCATGCCAGGCAAGATCAGTAAGAAGCACTTGCTGGCTGGCAAGCATTTCGTTGACTTGTTCTAGGCTGTAAGGGCCCGCTTGCTGGTTATTTCTGGCCAAGTAAATTTGCATAAATACCAAATCCCAAAATAATGAAGATTAAAGGACAAAAAGACCCACGAGGGGCCTTTTTGTAAGTCAAGCATTATGCTTGCTTGATTTTTTCTTCAGCAAGGAAGAACCACGTATCCAATACTGAGTCTGGGTTAAGTGAAACAGACTCAATGCCTTGTTCCATCAACCATTTTGCCAAATCAGGGTGATCTGATGGGCCTTGACCACAGATACCGACATATTTACCTGCTTTGCGACATGCATGAATAGCCATAGAAAGCAGGGCTTTTACTGCAGGATCACGTTCGTCAAACAATTGTGAAACGATGCCTGAGTCACGATCAAGACCAAGGGTTAGCTGAGTCAAGTCGTTTGAACCGATTGAGAAACCATCGAAGTTTTCAAGGAACTGTTCAGCCAAGAGCGCATTGGTTGGCAATTCACACATCATGATGACTTTCAGGCCGTTCTCACCACGTTTCAAACCGTTTTGCGCCAAAAGTTCAATGACACGTTTTGCTTCATTCACGGTACGTACAAATGGAATCATGATTTGAATGTTAGTCAGACCCATTTCGTCACGTACTTTCTTCAACGCACGGCATTCAAGTTCGAAACAGTCGCGGAAGTTTTCAGAAACGTAGCGGCTCGCACCACGGAAGCCCAACATTGGGTTTTCTTCTTCTGGCTCGTATAACTTACCACCGATCAAGTTAGCGTATTCGTTTGACTTGAAGTCAGACATACGTACGATCACTGGTTTGTCAGCGAAAGCCGCAGCAAGCGTAGAAATGCCTTCAACCAGTTTTTCAACGTAGAACTCGATTGGTGAAGAATAGCCCGCAGTACGTGCCATCACTGCAGCACGAGTTTCGCGTGGCAGACTGTCAATGTTTAACAGGGCTTTAGGGTGTACGCCAATCATACGGTTGATGATGAATTCAAGACGCGCCAAGCCAATACCTTCGTTTGGAATTTGCGCGAAGTCAAATGCACGATCCGGGTTGCCGACGTTCATCATGATTTTGAACGGAAGTTGAGGCATAGATTCAATCGAGTTGCGTTGAACTTCAAAATCAAGCGCACCTTCGTAAATAAAGCCCGTATCACCTTCGGCACAAGAAACAGTGACCTCTTGACCATCCACTAACACTTCTGTGGCGTTACCACAACCAACAATTGCAGGAACACCAAGCTCACGCGCGATAATCGCTGCGTGGCAAGTACGGCCACCACGGTTGGTGACAATTGCCGCCGCACGTTTCATGACTGGTTCCCAGTCTGGATCGGTCATGTCAGAAACAAGCACGTCACCGTCTTGGACTTTATCCATTTCTTTAATTGAAGTGACGATGCGGACTTTACCCGAACCGATACGTTGACCAATTGAACGACCTTCGCACAATACCGTACCTTTTTGTTTGAGTAGGTAGCGTTCCATGGTGCCGACATTCTGACGGCTTTTTACGGTTTCAGGACGAGCTTGAACGATATAGATCTGGCCATCATCGCCATCTTTTGCCCACTCGATGTCCATCGGTGCACCGTAGTGTTGTTCAATGATCAAGGCTTGTTTCGCAAGCTCATGCAATTCATGATCATTCAACGCAAACTGTTGACGCTCTTGTTTGTCAACATCAACAACAACAACTGATTTACCTGCAGTACCTTCATCACCGTAAATCATTTTCTGGTGTTTAGAACCGAGATTACGGCGAAGTACAGCGTGTTTGCCGTTGTTCAATAATGGCTTGGAAAGATAGAACTCGTCCGGGTTAACGGCACCTTGTACCACCATTTCACCCAAGCCATAAGAAGCAGTGATGAATACAACGTCACGGAAACCAGATTCGGTATCCAGGGTAAACATGACACCTGAAGCACCCGTTTCAGAGCGAACCATACGTTGAACACCAGCGGAAAGCGCGACTAAGCTGTGTTCAAAACCTTGGTGTACACGGTAAGCAATGGCGCGGTCATTAAATAGGGAAGCAAAAACTTCTTTGATCGCGATTAGAACATTATCGATACCGCGAATGTTCAGGAAGGTTTCTTGCTGACCCGCAAAAGATGCATCTGGCAAGTCTTCAGCAGTCGCAGATGAACGAACGGCAACCGCGATGTCTGGGTTGCCGTTAGAGAGTTCAGCAAAGGCCGCACGAACTTCTTTTTCTAGCTCAGCTGTAAGAGGAGTCTCAACAATCCATTGACGGATTTTAGCACCGGTCGCAGCGAGGGCGTTGACATCATCGACATTCAGTTGAGCAAGTTCAGCCTGAATTTTGGCATTAAGACCGCTTTGCTCGAGAAATTCACGATATGCATCAGCAGTAGTTGCAAAACCGCCCGGAACAGATACACCTGCATTGGATAAGTGGCTGATCATCTCGCCCAGTGATGAGTTTTTCCCACCAACGAGTTCGACGTCATGCTTTCCTAATTTTTCGAGACCGATTACGCGCGCTTCCAAAGTTTTTACTCCACTGTTGCAGTATTAATCACTATATTGGCATGAAATATAGAAAAGCCGCTTAGCTTTTTGATTTTACTAAGCGACAGTTTTTAAAGTTCGGTTTACTATAAAGATTATAAGGCACTAAGACAAATGTTTAAGGAGAATTTTAATGTCAGATGGTAAACAAATTAAGCGGAGTGTATTTTTTATATCTGATGGCACCGCAATTACCGCCGAAACGCTTGGACACTCGTTACTCGCACAGTTTCCAAACGTCGATTTTGACATTCATATTATTCCTTATATCACCACTGAAGAAGCAGCGATGAATGTGGTGACTGAAATCAACAATTGTCAGACCCGTGACGGTAATTTACCGTTGGTGTTCGATACGCTGGTAGATCAGCATGTGCGTGACATTATTAATACCGCCAATGCCGTGAACCTGGATGTCTTTGAAGGCTTGATCAGCAAACTCTCTGAAGAGTTGGGTACCCCACCGACCACGCTGGTGGGGCAGACGCATGCAGTAACCGATTCGGAATCTTATAAGGCACGTATTGATGCAGTGCACTTTGCACTCGACAATGATGATGGTGCCCGTACCCGCCATTATGATAAGGCGGAGTTGATTTTAATTGGTGTCTCACGTTCAGGTAAAACACCGACTTCAATTTACCTATCGTTACAATTCGGTATTCGTGTAGCGAACTATCCATTAACCGAAGAAGATCTTGATGACAACCGTTTACCGGCGGTGCTTCGTCCACATAAACATAAATTGTTTGGTTTGATGATTGATGCCGAGCGTCTGGTGGCGATTCGTACTGAACGCAAAGCGAATAGCCGTTATGCCAGCTTTAACCAATGTCAAATGGAACTGCGCGCGATAGAGGGAATTTATATTTCTGAAGGCATTAAATACTTGAATGTGTCTGAAATGTCGATTGAAGAAATTTCAACCCGTATCTTGCAAATGACCGGTTTAAAACGTCGCATTGGCTAAGAGTCACCATTGATATCCTTAAGTTAAAACTCTTTTCAATATACGAGTGCCTGCCTGTAAAGCATGCAATTAAAAAACCGACCACATAGGGTCGGTTTTTTGTCTTTAACCCGATTGCTTGATGTCCATCAGTAAACTGAAATTTTCGAGACGTTTCGCGGTGTCATAAATGTCACAGGTGAAAATAAACTCATCGACTTGTGTTTTGTCCAGAAGATCCTGTAAACCTCGTTTAACCGTTTCCGGTGACCCAATCTGCGCCATGGCATAAAAATTCTGCACGGAAAGTTGCTCCATCGGTGACCATAAACCTTGCATAGTTTCAACCGGTGGTTTCAGCTTCAGGCTCTGGCCACTCATCAGACCCAGCACCCGTTGATAACCACTGGTTGCAAGATATTGGGCTTCTGCATCAGTTGCCGCAACAATCGTTGGTACACCCATCGAGACATACGGTTGAGACAAATACTCAGAAGGCTGGAAGTTTTCACGATAGAGCGTAATGGCTTGATGCAGCATGCGCGGTGCAAAATGTGAAGCAAATGAGTAGGGTAGGCCAAGCTTCGCTGCAAGCTGGGCACTAAACAGGCTAGAACCAAGTAACCAGACCGGAATGTGGGTGCTTTGCCCCGGGGTGGCAACGATGCGTTGTTGTGGTTGTGGATCTTTAAAATATTGCAAGATTTCCAACACATCCTGCGGGAATTGATCTTCAGTTTCCTGACGACCACGACGCAAGGCACGCATGGTCATTTGGTCGGTGCCCGGTGCACGGCCTAGTCCCAATTCAATCCGGTTCGGGTACAGTGTAGCGAGTGTACCGAACTGTTCGGCAACCACCAACGGTGCATGGTTGGGTAGCATAATGCCGCCAGAACCCAGGCGTAAGGTACGCGTATTTGCTGCAATAAAACCAAGTAACACCGCGGTTGCCGAACTGGCAATCCCATCCATATTATGATGTTCTGCCAGCCAGAGACGGTCATAGCCAAGCATTTCGGCGTGTTGTGCAAGCTCCAGCGCATGCCGTAAAGAAAATTCGATGCTGTGATTTTCGCGTACAGGTGCCAATTCTAAAATGGAAAATTTGGTTTCTGATAAAGTTGCCATCCACAACACTCACAATTTTGCCTATGAGCCGATCATACGTCGGTTCTTTGCATTTGTATATCGATTATTATCGATATAAACCAAATGAACACAAAACGATCCGAAATAAAAAAAGCACCTGAAGGTGCTTAATTAAGATTAGGTCAGATCAACGATAGTAACCGTATTTGCTCCAGCGGCGTTCCTGGTATTTGTCATATTCACGGTCTTTAGAGATTTTATTACCGAGTGCGGCACCGCCTGCAGCACCTAAAGCCGCACCGATATAACCGCCATTGGTTCCACTCATATTTTTACCAACGGTATAGCCGGCACCAGCACCCAAAGCGCCTCCCACGGCAGATTCGGTACGATGACGTTTATTGCTGGCAACTGCCGCACCACCAGCTCCACCTAAAGCTGCACCAATCGTTGCTCCTGTATTTCCTCCCATATTCTTGCCGACCGCTGTGCCGACGACACTGCCTAAAGCACTTGCGGCGGCAACATGGGTTGCGCTGTCAGCATGTGTATTCATGGCAATCATTGAACTGGTGGCCAGCGTGGCGGATAACAATACGGCATTTAATTTCATGGTTCACTCCAGTGTTTCGCAGTATTACAGTGTCATTGTTGCGATGGACACAAATTAGCAAACCCATGAAGTTGAAATGTGGAGAGGAACTTCGAGATTGCTGTGCTTTGGTTATCCGTTTGTAGGATTTGTATTAAATTTGCTGAATAAAAGATCATTTAATTATGGAAAGAGGATTTTAGTACGCTTAGAGACAGGTAGGGATTGAGAGCCGGCAAAAATAGAAAGTCCTAAAATCTACCCGCAGCAATAGATATGTCATTTAAAGGCCAGAATCGTTACACTATGCGCAATTTGATGATTTTGCTTGGCCTGCACATACTTGTGTAAGCTGTTGATTTGAGATATTTCCAATTATGAAAGAATCACTACGTTTACGATTAGATCAGTTGTCTGACCGTCATGAAGAGCTGAATGCGTTATTGGCAGATGCCGAAGTGATTTCAGACAACAAACGTTTTCGCCAATTGTCGCGTGAGCATAGTGATTTAAGCGAAATTACCGAAGTCTGGACGAAATACCGTCAGGCAGAAGAAGATATTGAAACCGCGGAGATGATGAAAACTGATCCCGATTTCAAGGATATGGCCGAAGAAGAAATTAAAGCAAACAAAGCCTTGATTGAGGAACTCGAAGGTCAATTAAATATTCTGATGATTCCGAAAGACCCGAATGATTCGAATGCAGCCTATCTGGAAGTGCGTGCCGGGACGGGCGGGGATGAAGCGGCAATTTTCTCGGGTGACCTGTTCCGCATGTACAGCAAATATGCGGAATCTCAAGGCTGGCGGATTGAAATCCTTTCTGAAAATGAAGGTGAGCATGGGGGCTATAAAGAGATCATTTGCCGTGTCGATGGTGAGGGCGTGTATGGCCGCCTGAAATTCGAAAGTGGTGCACACCGCGTACAACGTGTGCCAGCCACAGAATCACAGGGACGCGTGCACACCTCGGCCTGTACTGTCGCGATTTTGCCGGAAGTTGATGTGGATACCACGGTCGAGATTAACCCGGCGGATTTGCGGATTGATACCTACCGAGCTTCGGGTGCCGGTGGTCAGCACATCAACAAAACTGACTCCGCTGTGCGGATCACGCATATTCCAACTGGAACCGTGGTGGAATGTCAGGACGAACGTTCACAGCATAAAAACAAGGCCAAGGCGATGGCATTGCTGGTGTCACGTCTGGAAAATGCCAAACGTGCCGCACAGGAAACAGCAACCTCGGAAATGCGCCGTGACCTCGTTGGTTCGGGTGACCGTTCAGAACGGATCCGGACCTACAACTATCCGCAAGGCCGCATGACCGATCACCGTATCAATTTAACCTTGTACAAACTTGATGCCATCATGGAAGGTGATTTGACTGAATTGCTGGACAGTCTGCACCGTGAATATCAGGCCGATCAGTTGGCGATGCTGGCACAGGAAAATGGTGGCTAATGAACATTGGCCAAGCACTTGCCATTCGTGGTGAGCCGGAAAGCTATGAACGGCAAGAAAATAGCTGGCTGCTGGAACATTTTTTAAATCTGTCCGGGCTGGAGCTGAAATTCCGTCAGGCACAGGAACTGACAGTCGAACAGGAACAGCAGTATCTAATTGCACTGGCACGGATCGCAGCGGGTGAGCCTTTGGCCTATGTGCTGGGTTCTCAGCCGTTCTGGACACTGGATTTAAAAGTCACGTCAGACACCTTGGTGCCGCGTCCGGATACCGAAATTCTGGTGGAAACGGTACTGGCTTTGGACTTGCCGCAAGCAGCAAATGTGGTGGATTTAGGGACGGGAACCGGGGCAATTGCGCTGTCACTCGCCTCTGAACGGCCAGACTGGTCAGTCACGGCGACCGATATTTACGCCCCTACCTTGGCTGTGGCTCAGGAAAATGCAGTCAAACACGGGTTGCATCAGGTCAAGTTTGCTTGTGGTGTGTGGTATGCAGCTTTAGAGCCACAGAAATTTGATCTGATCGTATCCAATCCGCCGTATATCGATGCTGATGATGAGCATATGACCAAACTGGCTGCCGAGCCGGAACGAGCTTTAGTAGCGGCCAAGCAGGGACTGGCAGATATTGAAATCATCATTCAGCAGGGCAGAGACTGGCTGAACCCGCAGGGATGGGTTGCACTGGAGCATGGCTATGATCAGGCAATGGCAGTGCAACAGATTTTCCAGCAGGCCGGTTTTCAGCAGATTCGTACCGTTAAGGATTACGGTGGCAATGATCGTGTGACTCTGGCCCAATATGTCTAAAGGGCTGATTAATTAATCTGGGGTTTGCTGTAACTGGCGGTAAGCACCCGGACTGACGCCCGTCCATTTTTTAAAGGCACGATGAAAGGCGCTCGGGTCATGGAAACTCAAGGCATCACTGATGTCCTGAATGGAATCCTGGCTTTTGCTCAGCCGTTCAATGGCGATATCGCGCCGGATGTCATTTTTAAGCTGCTGATAACTGGTATTTTCATGCTTGAGACGCCGTTGTAGCGTGGCTTCCGACATATGCTGCTGTTCGGCAATTTCACCCAATTCGGGCCATTCAGCCGGTGAACACTCTAGCAGCTGGCGGCGGAGTTGCAAACTCAGTGAATTCGGGTTTTTGTAGCGTACCAATAGGTTATGGGGTGTTTGCTGCAAAAACTCATACAGCGATTTTTTATCTTTTTTGATTTTTAGCTGCAGATACTGGGCATCAAAGGTAATCCGGTTCTCTGCCGCATTAAACTGGATGTTCTGACAAAAACGCACACGGTAATCTTCAATATCTTTCGGCTGTTCACAGCGCACGCTCATCTGATTGAGCACGACCCGTTGTTCCGTCAGCCAGCACATCAAGCCGTGAACCAGCATGACATAGGTGGCATAACTGAACATGCGCTTTGGGCCTTGCCGATCATGCAGAATCAGATAGGCCTGTTCATCGGCGATACTTAATTCTGCCTGTATATCATCCAGAATCAGGTTCATAAAACGGCAGCAATCCTGCAGGGCTTTTTGCAGGTTTTCACTTTGTGTTAATAATTTGGCGAGTAACTTGTAGCTGCCGCGTCGCATGGGATGACTGTCCATGCCAAAAAATTCATCATTTATGGCATCGGCCAGTGCAATCCAGAGTTCCGCATACATGGAAACGGGCAAACGGGCTTTAGCCGATTGCAACAGTTCACTGGAAATGCCGGCCTGCTGCAAAATGGCAGTGGTGTTTAAGCCCTGACTATAGGCGGCCATCAGTGCCTCATGTACCAGATCAATTGAAATGGTGCCTTTGGGATAAATTTGTTCGGCTTCGTGGCGATCCATGTCCATTCCATTTTTTTAATCATGCCGCAGCATTTTGCTAGAACTGGCCAGATGCTGCAAGTGAACTGCAGGGTTTGGAAATTGTATTCAGCTACAAGTGCTTTTACTCTGCCAGCAGCAGAGGGAAGAATCTGGCAAAGATTCAACAGTGTTTGAGGAAGATAGAATAGTGAAAATTGAAGGGAAAGTTTTTCTGGTGACGGGAGCCGCTTCGGGGCTAGGAGCGGTGACAGCCAGTCACTTAGTCGCACACGGCGCCCGGATGATTTTGGTCGATATGAACCAACAACTCGGGGAAGAATCTGCTGCGTCATTAGGAGAAAATGCACGTTTTGTCCAGTTGGATGTCACTGATGAGCAGGCAGCACAACAATGCTTTGCCCAGATCCAAGCGCAAGAAGGCTGTTTGCATGGTTTGGTAAACTGTGCGGGCATTGCCCCTTCAGCCAAAGTGCTCGGACGTGAAGGGCCACATGATCTGGCATCATTTTCCCGGACTTTAAATATCAATGTGGTGGGTACGTTCAATATGCTGCGTCTGGCCAGCGAACTGATGGCACAAAATTCGCTGGACAATACTGAAGAAGAGCGAGGAATCATTATTAATACGGCTTCGGTGGCTGCCTTCGATGGCCAAATTGGTCAGGCAGCCTATTCGGCTTCTAAAGGTGCGGTTGCTGCAATGACCTTGCCGATTGCCCGTGAACTGGCACAACATGCCATCCGCGTAATGACGATAGCCCCTGGCATTATGGCAACGCCAATGTTGCAGGCCATGCCGGAAAAAGTACAGCAGGCGTTGGGCGAGATGGTGCCTTTTCCAAAACGTATGGGTAAACCTGAAGAGTTTGCAGCCTTGGTCAGACATATTGTGGAAAATCCTTATTTGAATGGCGAAGTGATCCGCTTTGATGGCGCCATCCGTATGGCAGCAAAGTAAAGACAGAATAAAAAGGCAGGCAGGAGGCCCCGATGATTTTAACAGCTGAACAGATGATGGTTCGCGACATGATGCGTGCCTACGCCGATGAAAAACTCAAACCGAGTGCAGGCATGCGGGATAAAACCCACCAGTTTCCGGCACAAGAATTAAAAGAACTGGCGCAATTGGGCGCTTTTGGTATCGCGATTCCCACTGAATGGGGCGGTGCCGGGCTGGATTATGTATCGCTGGTTTTGGCCCTCGAAGAAATTGCCGCCGGAGATGGAGCCATTTCTACCATTATCAGCGTACAGAACTCATTACCGTGTGGCATCACGCTGGCCTATGGCACTGAAGCACAAAAACAGCAGTATCTGACCCGTTTTGCTTCGGGGGAGTGGTTGGGCTGTTTCTGTCTGACCGAACCGCATGTCGGTTCAGATGCCAGTGCCATCAGTTGCCGTGCCGAACGGGATGGTGATGAATGGATTTTGAATGGAACCAAACAGTTTATTACCTCGGGTAAACATGCCCAGGTGGCGTTGGTCTTTGCTGTGACCGATAAAGCGGCTGGCAAAAAAGGCATTTCCTGTTTTCTGGTGCCTACCGATACGCCGGGATATATCGTGGCCAGTCTGGAAGACAAAATGGGCCAACATGCATCCGATACGGCCACCATCATTTTTGAAAACTGCCGGATTCCAGCGGATCATATTTTAGGTCAGGAAGGAGAGGGTTACAAAATTGCCCTGTCTAATCTGGAAGCGGGCCGTATTGGCATTGCTGCCCAGTCGGTGGGGATGGCACGTGCGGCTTTGGATGCTGCGGTGCAATATGCCAATCAGCGTAAAGCTTTTGGTGTGGAAATTGTACAGCATCAGGCTGTGGCGTTTCGCTTGGCGGATATGGCTACCCAAATCGAAGCGGCACGTCAGCTAGTCTTCCATGCGGCAAGCCTGAAGGATGCAGGACAGCCGTGTTTAAAAGAAGCCTCCATGGCCAAGCTGTTTGCATCAACCATGGCGGAGCGGGTCTGTTCCGATGCGATCCAGATTCATGGTGGCTATGGTTATGTCAGTGATTTTCCGGTGGAGCGCATTTATCGGGATGTCCGTGTCAGCCAGATTTATGAGGGCGCTTCAGATATCCAGCGTTTAGTGATTGCACGTGAAGTTTGCAAAGTTTAACTGTTGCTGAACCATTCAGCATGAGGATGCTGCCGTTTAATTTAAATAGGTAGTTGATTGAAATAACAAGAATGATGTCATCCAGAGGATTGGATCAGCGATGACATAGATGGATGAATAAATAAAACAATTACCCAGTCAGGCCATAGCAGGACCTGACCTCAAGGAATATAGAGGTTGTCGCGATGAAGACATTAGAACAAGCGTATCAGGAATTTGATTTAAACCGGTTGATTGAACAGCAGTTGGTCGGTACGCCAGAAGCGCTGAATGCGTATGAGGAGTGCTGCGGCCGTTATGTTGGCCAGCAAAAAATTGCGCTGTACTGGCATGGAAAAAATGGAGAAACGGCGAGTTATACCTTTGAGCAGCTGGATCAAGCCGCAGCACAACTGGCCAATTATCTGACTGCACTTGGATTGCAGGCGGGCGATCGTATCGCCGGATTATTACCGCGTACACCCGAGCTGGTCATCACCATTTTGGCCACCTGGCGGATCGGTGCCGTGTATCAGCCGTTATTTACTGCATTTGAATCGAAAGCGATTGAGCACCGGATTGCAACTGCACAAACCCAACTGGTGGTCACCAATGATGAACAACGTCCCAAGCTCAATGGCTTGGCAATTCCGCACATTATCACGGTGCACCATAAGGGAAGTTTGGCGGATGGAGATGTGGATTTCTGGCAGGCACTGTCTGAACAGTCGGATGAATGTCCCGCTGTGATGCGCTGTTTTGATGATGATTTTTTGATGATGTTTACCTCTGGAACCACCGGTTTGGCCAAATCGGTTCCTGTACCTTTAAAAGCTTTGCTGGCCTTTAAAGGCTATATGCAACACGCGCTGGATTTGCAGCAACAGGATGTATTCTGGAATCTGGCCGATCCTGGCTGGGCCTATGGGTTGTATTATGGGATTACCGCACCGCTGAGTCTGGGCCACAGCACCATTATGGATGAGCGACCTTTTGCAGTAGAGCATGCGCTGGAAACCATTCAACGCTATCGCGTGACCAATCTGGCGGGTTCACCCACTGCTTTTCGTATGCTGTTTGGCTTTAAGGAGAGGGTCGATCCATCCATTCGGGAGCATTTGCGTGTGGTCAGCAGTGCCGGGGAACCTTTAACGCCAGAAGTCATTCACTGGTTTAAACAGGATTTGGGGGTTAATATTTTTGATCAGTATGGCCAGACCGAACTGGGTATGGTGATTGCCAATCATCATGCCTTACAGCATGAGAAAAAAGTGGGTTCAGCGGGCTACGCGATTCCGGGACATCGTTTTGCCGTATTGAATGCACAACATCAGGAAGTGGCTACAGGTGAGGTCGGAACCTTGGCACTCGACTGTGAACAGTCACCAATGATGTGGTTTAAAGGCTATGATGGACATAACCGTAAATCATTTGTCGGGCCTTATTACCTGACAGGTGATACGGTGCGGCTCAATGAAAATCAGGGAATTGATTTTATTGGTCGTGCTGATGATGTCATCACAACGTCAGGCTATCGGGTGGGACCATTTGATGTAGAGAGTACCTTGCTGGAATGTGAAGAAGTGCTGGAATCGGCTGTGGTGGGTAAACCGGATGCGGAGCGTACAGAAATCGTTAAAGCCTTTGTGGTACTCAAACCTCAGTATGCTGCTTCAGAAGAACTGATGGGCAAGCTGCAGAATTATGTACGTTCACGCTTATCCAAACATGCCTATCCACGAGAAATCGAGTTTATTGTTCAGTTGCCGAAAACTTCAAGCGGCAAAATTCAGCGTAATTTACTCAAACAACAGGAAATCGAGAAAGAACAGCAACATATTATGCAAAAAGTAGGTTGAGTGCTTTCTTCGTCTATTGATTACAGTTCCATGCTCTTGCACCCGAAAGGGTGCTTTTTTCTTGAGTGAACTGAGGTGCTATGGATCAATCTTACTTTATCATCTTGATCGTATCGGTCTCAAAATATGGCTGATAAAGTGCAATCTCATCTGAAAAAATAGATACCGTATTTTAATGTTAGCCATTAAAAAATGATTACATGCTCATAAAAAACTGCTTAGCTTAGTATCAGCTGCTGAACAGCAGAATTTGCTCTATAATCCAGTCAGGTTTTTAATTTTTTAAAATATCAACAGGATCAGCACGTGGCCAGCCAGCTCGAGAATGACTTCACACTCAGCGATGAAGAAATGCATTTATACAGTCGTCAGATCTTGCTGGATGGCTGGGATATCGATGCCCAGGAAAAGCTCAAGTTGGCCAATGTGTTGATCGTCGGTGCGGGTGGCATCGGCTGTAGCTCGGCCGAGCTGTTGGCGCGCGCAGGTGTCGGTAAGTTAACCATCATTGATGCCGACAGCATCGAAATGAGCAATTTGCAGCGACAGATTGCCTTTACTCAGGCAGACTTTGGCTTTTTTAAAGCCGAAACACTGGCTAAACGTCTGCAAAGTATTAATCCCCATATTGAGGTGGATTATCTCAACCAGAAACTGGATCTTCACAACGCCAAAGACCTGATTTCTGCTCAGGATTTGGTTCTCGATGGCTGTGATAACTTTAGTACGCGCTATTTGGTGAATCAGGTCTGTGTAGAGCAGAATGTTCCTCTGCTCAGTGCCTCAGCCATTGGCTTGCAAGGTCAACTGTTTATGGTGGAAGGGGATTCCGCTTGTTATGAATGCCTGTTCCCCAAAGCGCAGCACAGTAATGAAAGTTTGCGCTGCGCTGACTCTGGCGTATTGGCCACCACGCCTGTGGTGATGGCTGCTTTACAGGCCCATCACGCTTTGTTGTATTTAGGTTTAAATCGTACACCATTACGCAATAAATTGTTGCTGTGGGACGGCTTAACCATGAAACAGCGGCTACTTGGTTTTGAAAAAGATACAAATTGTCCCATCTGTCAGGCAAGATTTTCCTTAAGCTAAGGGAACTTTGCTAGAATCTGCCACAATCAAGAAGTGTTTATAACATGATGAAAAAAAATATCTGGTGGGATGGATTACGTTCCGTGGGCCGTATGGGTGAAACAGCCGTGGTGGTTGCCAAAGCCGGCATTAAATACGCAACAGAAAAACCAAGCAATGCCAAACTGATGCGAGAGACCTTTGAATCTCTCGGTTCGACCTATATTAAACTCGGACAATTTATTGCCAGTACCCCATCGCTCTTTCCGCGTGAATACGTTGAAGAATTTCAGGGCTGTCTGGATCAGACGCCAACTTTGCCATTTAGCTATATTCAACAGGTACTGGCTTCGGAATTTGCAGACCGTAACCTGGATGAAATTTTTTCCTGGATTGATGAGCAGCCTTTGGCTTCGGCCTCGATTGCTCAAGTGCATGCTGCACGTCTGGTCAGTGGTGAAGATGTGGTGATCAAGGTGCAAAAGCCGGGTGTCGAAACCATTCTCTATACCGATCTGAATGTCTTGCACTGGGCGACCAAATTGCTGGAAAAAGCGGTGCCTAAAGTCAAATTCGCGTCGTTGGCGGATATTGTGGAAGAAATTAAAGACCGTATGGTGCGTGAAGTCGACTTTATTGAAGAGGCACGTAACCTGGATGACTTTATCCAATATCTGAACCAGACGCACAATCAGGCGGCGACTGCACCGAAAGTCTATCATCAGTTTTCCACACGCCGTGTCCTGACCATGCAGCGTTTATATGGTGTACCACTGACTGATTTTGAAGTAGTGAAAAAATACGCCAAAGACCCATCGCAAGTGTTGATTACTGCCATGAATACCTGGTTTGGCAGTCTGATGATGTGTAACAGTTTCCATGCTGACTTGCATGCAGGTAACCTGATGTTGCTAGAAGATGGCCGTATCGGGTTTATCGATTTTGGCATTGTCGGACAGCTGAAACCGGAAGTTTGGACGGCTTGTATCAGCTTTATGGATGCGCTACAAAAAACCGATTATCCTGCCATGGCCGAAAATATGCTGAAAATGGGCATGACCGACAGCCAAATTGATCCGCAGGTGTTAGCACAGGATCTGGAGCGTTTATTTAGTGGCGTGATGCTGGCTGATCCGCAGGAATTGCTGCATACCAATCCGGCAGATCTGAATGACATTATGATGGATATGGTGGCGGTGGGTGAGCGACATGGTATCCGTTTCCCACGCGATTTTGCCTTGCTGTTCAAGCAAATGCTGTATTTCGACCGTTTTATGCGCGTGCTGGCACCGTATACGGACATCTATGCCGACCAGCGTTTGCAAATGATCCAGAATCTGCATCCGCAGCACAGTTAATTTGACACCCCAACCCAGCCAAGAGAATCATGATGGATGCAATTGTTATTGAAGGTTTAAAGGTCGAGACCGTGGTCGGTTGTTTTGACTGGGAACGGCAAATCCTACAACCTTTATTGCTGGATTTAACCATTCATCATGATTTATCACAGGCGGCACAGTCCGATGAACTGCAAGATACCGTCAATTATGCGCAAATCTGTGAAATTGCCACGCAGGTGATCCAGCAGGCACAGCCGAAACTGATTGAACATGCCGCAAAACTGGTGCTTGATGCGCTTTTCACTACCTTTCCGGGTATTGAATCGATTATGATTATGATCCGGAAGCCTGCCATTATCGCGCAAGCCAATTCTGTAGGAATTCGTCTTGAACGCCACCGTAAAGATTTTTGCTCTCGCCCTGGCGAGTAACTTTCAGCCTCAACAACAGCTTGCAACAGCCTTTGCAAAAATCGCCCAGTGGGGAGATGTTGAATTCTCCCCGATTTATGAAATTCCCTGTCGTGATGGTGTCGGTGCTGATTACTGGAACTGCGCCTGTCTGTTAAGAAGCACCATCAATGCTGAACAGCTGATGGAACAGCTGAAACAGCTTGAGCAGGAAGCAGGGCGGATCCGTCCTTCGCATCAGATTTCACTGGATGTGGATTTGATTGCTTGGGGAGAGGATTTGCAGGACATGCAATTTAATCCAAAAAAATTGCCGTTAGCCTTAGATGTCAAAATCCCATTATATGAACTCTGGCCACATCCAGATTTTTTGACCTTTTCACAACATTTTCCAGTGATTCAGGTTTAGGCAATATTCTAAATAAAAAGGCGATGATCTTAGCAGATCATCGCCTTTTTCTGATTTGTAATTTAAATATAGTAACTGGTTTTGGTCATCAGTTTGGAAATCGCGGTCATGGTAATGCGTACTGGATAGGGTAAATCTACACCGCCGGCTTTTAAGGCTGTATCGCGATGATGCAGTTCATCTTCATTCATCTGTTGCAGAATCTTGCGTGAACGTTGATCTTCAGCAGGCAACTGGTTGATATGATCCTGTAAATGCAGACTGACTTGACGCTCAGTTTCCGCCACAAAACCCAAGCTGTATTGATCACCGGCAATCCCGGCAATCGCACCCATACCAAAAGATAATCCGTACCAGACCGGATTGAGCAGGCTTGGATAACTCTCGAGTTCTTTCAGTCGGTCTTCACACCAGGCCAGGTGGTCCTGTTCTTCAAGTGCAGCCTGTTCCATTTCCCGACGTACATTGGGTAAACGCGCGGTGAGTGCCTGACCATGATACAGGGCTTGTGCACAGACTTCACCCGTGTGGTTCACCCGCATCAGACCGGCGACATGTCGAGCATCACTGACGCTGAGCGGTGCTTCACTCTGTTGTGCCGGATTGGTACGCTGCGCAGCTGTCGCGCCTGGAACCAGACTTCTTAGGGCTTGGTCAAAGGAATGGATGAGTCGATCAAGACCGGTATAGTGACGCATGTAGTTAATCCTCCAAACAGCCTGGTGTATTTTTTAGCATAGGCTTGATTTTGAACAGCAACCATAGGGTAAAGATGGCGCTGAGCACTGCGGTAATCACGAACAATATTTTAATATCAATTTGCAGGATGCTTAAAATGAAAATTGAAAAAATCGCCGATGAAACCATAAAAATAGCATTCAGTATGTTATTCGCTGCCACGACACGGGCACGGTGTGAGCGCGGCGAATAGGCCTGCATCAGGGTATATAACGGAACGATATAAAAACCGCCACTAATGCCCAAGAATGTGACAGCTAACATCACGTGATAATAGACCCAGCCTCGGGTGAACATATCATGCACACCGAGCAAAGTTCCGCTTGGTTCAGGAACAAACATCAGGCTGGCAGCGAGATATAAGGCGAAAACCGTCAGGCCCACAGCACCGAATGGCACCATTTTGATACTTACCGAGGCACCGCCCCATTTACGGCAAAGCATTGAACCCACCCCAATGCCGACAGAAAACAAGGTTAATAAAAGGCTCACCACATTTTCTGACGCATGCAGGTTCTGTTGGGTGAGCTGAGGAATCTGGGTCAAATAGGTGGCCCCATAAAACCAGTACCAGGAATTTCCGAGCAAGACACAGAAAATGATCGGTAAACTTTTCGCATATTTTAAGGTCTGCCAGCTGGTGCGGAAAAAATTCCAATCCACCTTAATATGTGGCGCGGCGATATTTTGTTTGGAAATAAACCGGCTTGAAAAATAGCCTAAGCATGCAATTCCTACAACGGTAAAACTGATCCAGAACATATTGCCTTGTGAGGCAGAGATGACCGATCCCCCTAAAATCATCCCAAATAAAATGGCAAGTGAGGTACCCGACTGGAACAGGGCATTTCCGGAGACCAGTTCATTGGGTTTGAGAATCTCTGGTAAAATCGCATACTTGATTGGGCCAAAAAAGGTGGAATGCGTCCCCATTAAGAACAGTGCAATAAACAGCAGCCCTAAATTACCGAGCAGGAAACCGGCTGAACCCAGTAGCATGATTACGATTTCAAGCAGTTTAATTCCACGGATGAGCCGGGCACGTTCATATTTGTCAGCTAGCTGACCTGCCGTCGCCGAAAAAATAAAATACGGCAGAATAAATAATAAGCCAGCCAGATTATTCAGGGTGCTGACAGCCATATTCTGTTGACTGATCCATCCATAGGTAATGACCAATAACAGCGCTTGTTTATAAATATTGTCATTCAGCGCGCCAAAGAACTGGGTGAGGAACATCGGCAGAAAACGGCGTGTTTGTAACAGATGGGGATGTTTTTGCATAAGCACACTGCTTTTTAAACTTTTATAGAGAAATGTGATGAATTGGTAAATGAGCAAACAAAATCATGTATGATATTTTCAGCTTTTTATCCGGTAAAATTCAAATAGATTTGAGTTGTTAAAAGTTGCTCATTACACCATACCCATTACTAAAAATAATTTACTTTTGAGTCATGTATGCCTGCAAAAATGAATTTTAAGAAATCAATGCTTGCACAGTCACTGCATCCGATGTCGAACATGCATGATATCAATAAACGCTTAGGTGTAAGTATTTTCTTTGCAGTGCTGGCAACCCACACTATGGCGCAAGAGCCGGAAACGACTGCAGAACCGCTCAGCAATACGGCTACGCCAGAAGTCATACTGGATACGGGTCATAGCAGTACAGTCAGTAGCCCTCCAGAAATACAACCGGATAGCCTGATTTTGTTACAGCAGCAAGAACAGGCACCTGAACAGATCGCTGAATTTCAACCCATCGAATTTGATGATCTGGACGATTTGCCAGTTGCCACGATTGATCCCAATCTGGCAGAAGAAATTTTTCGTGTTGCTGAACAGGCGAAAACGGAAGCACAAAATTATCGTGCGGGTCTGACCACCTTGCCCGAAGTAGTGGTTGCAGAAGCGACACAGCAGGAACTGGCAGAAATTAATCAAGCGCCTATCAATATTGACCAGTTGATGCAAAGCATTCAGGCAGACAGCCAGATTATTGTGGAAGCCAATGATGGCGGACGCAGTCTGGCTGAACTAGGACTCAGTGCAGCTGAAACCCGGCCTGAAAATGATCAGCCTCCTGGATTACTCAAACGTCTATGGTACAAAGTCCGTCCGCCGCGTGAATTGAATACTGCCAATGTGCCACGCATTAGTGCTGAAGTGCAGGGTGCGCCTGCTGAACTGGCTGCCAATATCCGGGGCAAGCTTTCCACAGTAACTCAGGAAGCGTTTGAAGATTTTAATCTGGTGGTGCCGCAATTACGTAGTATTTCCAATCAGGCCGCTCAAGCTGTGGGCTATTACAATGCCAGTTTCAAATTTGAACGTATCAGTGCAAACCGTGTGCGGGTCTTGGTCACGCCGAATGAGCCTGTTCGAATTGAGCAGCAGAATGTTGAGTTTACCGGTCCAGGTCAGAATCATCCGCAATTCCAGGTGATTCGCGTACTTCCGGATCAGGATGTCGGGGATATTTTTCACCACGGTTTATATGAGCAGACCAAAACTCGGATTAATGATGCGGCATCCGATAACGGCTTTTTCGATGCCTATTGGCGTCTACATGATGTCAAGGTGGCCCAACCGCAAAATACCGCTGAAATCAATTTACGTTATGAGACGGGTGAGCGTTATGCGGTGGGTCCTGCCGAGTTCCGTATGAGTGATCCTTCAAAACCTTTGCCGCTGGATATGGACATCTTGCAACAGATGGTGCCCTGGAAAGATGGGGATGATTATACCTTCTGGCGTGTCAATTCATTGGCCAACAACCTGACTAACTCACGTTATTTTAACTACACCTTGGTTGATGCCATCCGTCCGGATCCTGTTGAGCGTAACCTGGAATTGCCACCCGACATCCAGGCTCTGATTGAGCAGAACAAGCTGGCAGAAAATGATTTACGGGTCCAGGATCAAAAACGTATCGCGTCTTCACAGGAAGTCACCCAGAATGTGGTGGATGAAGAGCAGTTTGCTGGCAATGAAGAAACGCTTCAAAATCAGACGCTGCAACAGTTACAAGCTCAGCAACAGGAAAAACAGTCGGAAACTGAACGGTTAAAAGTGCAGGCACGCGCTGAGCAGAAAATTCCGGTTATTGTGACTTTAAATGCAGACAAACTGAATAGTCTGGAGACTGGTGCAGGTTATGGCTCCGATACGGGTCCACGTGTGCGAGCCCAGTATCGCCGTGCGATTGTGAACAAGCGCGGCCATGCCTTTGATGCCAACATGGAAGTATCGAGTATCCGTCAATCTATCGATGGTAGTTACAGCATTCCTTATCATCATCCACTGAATGATTATCTGAGTCTGGTTGGCGGTTATGAACGTGAGGAACGTGATGATATCGCGTCAGGCTATGGACTCATGATCGAATCCGCTGTTGTGGGTGCAGATCGGATTATTAAAAACCCATTAGGCAGCTGGCAGCATACTTATGGTATGCGTTACCGACTGGATCGCTTAACCCAACAGGGTGTCGTTGTTGATACCAAACAGATTCCGGATGCCTTTATGGCACCAGGTTCCGATACACAACAGCAGTCTTTATTGCTAGGTTATCAGATTTCACGTACAGACAGCGATAAACCCGTGAATCCATCAAAAGGTTTTAAACAGACTTATAAGCTTGAGTTGGGAAGTGAAAGCCTACTCAGTGATGCGGATATGGCCATCGTCAATGCAGGTTGGCGTTTCATTTACTCACTGGGGGAAAATGATGATCACCAATTTGTCGGCCGTGCTGATCTGGGGTATATCTATGCGCAGGATTTTCAGAAAGTTCCGTATAACTTGCGCTACTTTACTGGTGGTGACCAGAGTATCCGAGGTTTTGACTATAAAAGTCTGACCCCAACCGAGTATGGCTACAAGGTCGGTGGACAAGCCTTGGCTGTCGGCTCTCTAGAATATAATTACCAGTTTAAAGAAGGTTGGCGTGCGGCGTTATTTACCGACTTCGGTAATGCCTATGATCAGAATTTTAATACGCCGACAGCTTATAGCGTCGGTTTAGGTGTACGTTGGGCTTCGCCGATTGGGCCGATTCGTCTGGACGTCGCTTCCGGGATCTCGGATGAGGGTCATCCGATCCGCTTACACTTTTTTATTGGTTCACAACTCTAATTTATCGACTTCAGCAGGATTTGTATGTCTGACGTAGAACAGCAAGAAACCACCACAACGCCGTTGGTCAAAAAACGGCGTATGGGACGCAGTATTGTATTAACACTCGGGATCGTGGTGTTACTGCTGGTTTCAGCTGTGCTCGTGATGTTTTCTACAGACCGTGGCAGTAAATTTTTGCTGGATCGGGTGCTGGAACAGCAGAAAATTATCTCCTATCAGTATGAAAGTGGCAATTTACTGCACGGTATTATCCTAAAAAACATCTGGGTGAATTTAAAAGCAGTTGACGTCAAGATAGATCGTGCCGATGTCACCTTGGGTTGGCGTGCCGTGATCCACAAAGAAATCCATCTGCATACCGCGGATGTGAAAAACTTACAGATCATTTATAAAAAACCACCGAGCAATAAAGAATTCCAGTTTGCACCGATTCGTTTACCGTTCGCCTTGTATGTTGATCGTGCAGATTTTGATCATTTGCTGATTAAAACCAGTAAAGCGGCCGTCGATTTTTATGACATCCAGCTGAATGAGGCCTCATGGCTGGGGAGTGAACTGAAATTTATCGATAGTCGGATGGATATGGGCTATCTGGCTGTGCGGAATGCCAGCGGGATGATCCGATTTGATGGAAAATATCCCCTCCATGCCGTGGGCGATGTCAATCTGCCTGCGCTGCGCAATCTGAATATCCATGATATCCGTGTGGTAGCGAAAGGCTCATTAGATACCATTGCTGCAGGCGTGGAAACTTATACACCAGATCTGTTGACAGGTTGGATTGTTTTGCATCCGGTGCGTCAAGGTGTTCCGATGTTTGGTCAAGTCAAGTTTAAGGACTATGAATGGCCGTTGTTGCTCGAACAGAAGCTGTTCACTAAAAACGGTCTAGCCAAGTTTCAGGCGAATACACGTGGTATGGATATTCAGGTGCAGAGTGACCTGAGTGGCAAATATATCCCACAAGGTCAATATCAGGCACAAATGCACACGGATTATGTGCGTCAACTGGATGTGCAGTCCCTCACGGGGCAGGTCATGTCCGGAACTGTCAAGCTGGCTGGCATTTTAGGCTGGAAAGATGCCGTGACCTGGAAAGCGAATGGTCGGGTCGAGCGGCTTAATCCTAAAGACAAAATTATTCCACAGGTGATCCGCGATTTTCTGCCGCCCATGCTCGATGCCAATATCGCTTCCAGTGGGACTCTGGCGAAAGGATTACAGGTTAAAGGTCAGATCGACTTTGACCGTTATGAAAATTGGTCATTGACGCTGAACCAAGCACAACAAACGACAGCCAAAGCCAAACCGATGTTTTTGGATATTGGCTGGCAAGGGATTGATCGTGCCGTACCTTATATCGGTTGGCTGAGCAGTGATTCAGGGCAGTTAAAAATGACCCTCTTACCTGGCCGTCAGGATATGTTACTGTCCAGTGTGGTGCGTCAACATCAGCAGGGCCGCTTACCGACCGGGCACTATCAGGCACGTTTGAATCTGAACAACAATCGCCTGAACATTCCTGCTTTTACTTTCCAGCAGGAGCAACAACGGGTGACCGGCACGGGCTCAGTCATATTGCCTTCTGAAAAGCGCCAGTTGCAGTGGAATGCAGACTTGCAGGCGAAAGATTTTGATTTGCAAACGGTAGTTGCTCAAGCACCAGTTAATCATCTGAATGGTCGGGTCAAGGTGCATGCTTATGCCAAACCCAACCAGCATATTATTCAGCTCAATGAAATTAATCTGACCGGTCAAGTGGTGCAGACCGCACAACAAGAACAGGTGCAACTGGTCGGGCGTAGCACAATCGCCTTGCTGTTCCAGGACCCTAAAGCTGGTGGTCAGTTCAAGAGTTTCGCCGTGAACTATGATGGCTCACTCAACGGGATACAGCACACCGATGGGCTGCTGAAACTGCAGATTGCGGGTACGCCAAGTTTGATTCAGGTGCGTCAGTTACAGCATAGTGGGGTTGCCGGGAAAATTTATGCGCAGGGGATGGTTAATCTGCAAAATGGCATCGGTTGGGATCTCAATGCCTCTCTGGTGCATTTTAAACCGCAATATTTTGTTGCTTCTTTAACGGGTGACCTGTCAGGCAATATCAGAACCCAGGGCAACTGGGGAGAGCAGCTGAAACGGATTAATATTGAAAAGCTGAATGTGGCGGGGACACTCAACAATAAACCGTTGCGAGGTCGGGGCAACTTGACTTTGTTGCTGGATTCACGACAACAAGGCTTTTTACCGCAGCAGTTTGAGGCACGCAATTTATATCTGGTGTATGCCAATAACCAGCTTCAGGCAACCGGCAACACACAAAGCTTGAAAGTCAAAATCAATGCACCGGCCTTGAATCAACTCTATTCCGGTCTGCGTGGCCGAGCCTATGGCTATCTGGATGTACAATCAGTCCCTCGTTTAAAGGCAACAGCGAACCTCGCAGTTGATAATTTTGGCTTTAACGAACTGTTCAGTGTGAAAAAACTGCGTGTTCAAGGTGAGTTACCCACAGCAGCACAAACGCCAACCCTATTGACCGCCAAACTGGAGCAGTTCCGTAGTGGCAAGCGGAGTTTAGATGGGGCTGAAATTTCTCTCGCTGGAACACGGCAAGCACACTTGGTCCGTATTTCGGCACAGAACCGCCTTTCAAAATTTTATGTACAGCTAGCCGGTGGCTTTAATCCACAAAATGATTGGTTAGGCCAAATCCAGAAAGGTGATTTTGATTCTTACCGGATTCATCTGGTTCAGCAGCAGAATGCACCGTTATTGTATTCCAAAGCCAGAGCTTCGCTGTTTATCGGGCAGCATTGCTGGACCAGTCCACGCAGTCAGATTTGTCTTGATCAATCGATGCGGGTGAGCCGTGCCAATGGCAATGTTTCGCTGGTTTCCCAAAATCTGGATTTACAGGATTTTCAGGCCTTTGTTCCAGAAGGTTTGGCGCTTACAGGTAAATTGAATGGATATGCCAAAGCATCATGGAGCAATGGCAACCGGCCGAAGCTGGATGCACGCTTGGTTACCCGGAAGGGGGAGATAGGTTTAGCACCCGATGATCCACAAGATCCTGCCATGACCATGAATTATGATGAGCTTAGCCTGATCGGAAAAAGTGTGGCTGAAGGCCTGTTATTACGTTTAGATGTAAAAACGCCAAATATCGGGACAGGCTACGCCAATGTGGTGATTGATCCTTATCAAGCGGCCAAGCCAATGCGTGGTGAAGTCGCATTCAGTGAAGTGCAGTTGGCGGTATTCAAGCCATTTATCCGGGATGTACGTTCTATGGGCGGCACCTTGTCTTTTGCAGGTAAGGTAAATGGAACATTGACGAATCCTTTACTCAATGGCGAGATGCGCCTGAAAAATGGTGCCATCAGCATGTTATCGCTGCCTGTCAATCTCAGTAATGTGCAAGTATATTCTTCCATTCGTCAGAACTCCGCGACGATTAAGGGAGCATTTAATAGTGGCCGGGGTGTAGGGTTGTTGAATGGGGAGATTAACTGGCAGGATAAACCTCGGATTCGGTTGAGTCTGAAAGGCGAAAATTTGGTGATGCGTCAGGCTCCCCTCATTACCGCTTCAGTCACGCCAGAACTCAATATGGAAGTTTTACCAGCGGATCGGCGTTTAACTGTGAATGGTAAAATCGACGTTCCACGTGCCTTGATCTCAATGCCACAAGCCTCTGCACCGATTGTCAATGTGTCTTCTGATGTACGAATCATACGTGAAGGCCAAAATCAGTTGGCCATTCTACGTGCAGCCAAACCATGGGATATCCGTGCCGATTTGCAGGTCAATTTGGGTAATCGGGTAATTTTCCAGGGCTTTGACAGTCGTATTCCGTTGATTGGCCGTTTGTATTTGTCTCAACGTGGAACCGAAACAGCCATGCGTGCCAGTGGTGCGATTGGAGTCAGCCAACGTGTCAAAATTGAGGCGTATGGTCAAAGTCTGGATTTGAACCGTGCAATTGCCCGTTTCAATGGTCCGGCCTCCAACCCAACTCTGGATATTGATGCCAATAAAACGGTACAAGGCAGTTTGGTGGGTATTCGGGTGACGGGCACAGCAGCCAGCCCGAATATTCAAGTGTATAACGATGCCGGTCTGTCTGAGCAGGAAGCATTAAATGCCATGATTACGGGACGGATCAATGAAGGTACCAGTGGTTTGAGCCAGACCGAGAGCTTTAAATCAGACGTGAATAATACCATTGCCGCAGCCGGGATTAGCTTGGGCTTGGGAGGTACACGTGCCTTGACCAATCAGATTGGCCGCAGTTTTGGTTTGAGTGGTTTGGCTTTGGACGCACAGGGAACAGGGGATGATACCCAAGTCAGTTTGACGGGTTATCTCACACCCGACCTGTTTATTCGTTATGGGGTGGGGGTATTCACGCCAGTGAACAAACTGACTTTGCGTTATCAAATGAACAAACGACTGTATTTTGAAGCGAGCCAGTCGCTCGAGCGTGCAATTGACTTGTTCTATCATTGGCGTTTCTAAACAAGAGCGGTGCAAACCGCTCTGTTCGTTAAATAAGGGTGTGGAATGTTAGAGGATTTAAGGATTTACTGGCTGATCTACACAATATAAAGCGTATAGAGTTTGCATCAGCTGTAGTACTTTGACATCACAAATCTGATAAAAAATCTGTTTGCCCTCACGGCGTGTCGCAACCATTTCTGCCTTGCGCAGTACGGTGAGCTGTTGGGACAGCGTGGGCTGCTGAATACCCGTTAGCTGTTCAATTTGCTGTACATTTTGTTCACCCTGGCTCAGGCTGCATAAAATCTTCAGACGATCGGGATTAGACAGTGCCTTTAAACAGCTGGTTACGACAGGAACATTACTAAAATCAATGTGTCGGTTTGGATTGAAATTTTCCAAATCAAAATTCCTCACGATAGGACTTGATTAATTATAAAAATTATATAATATAAAATTATATATTGTAAAGGTGTTGAGCAATGCACGATTTTCTCCTTGCTTTTATCGGTGGGGCAATACTCGGTCTAGCTGTCGTGGGCTATCTGTATGTTCATGGCAGAATTGCCGGGATTAGTGGTTTGATTGCCCAGGTCATGAATCCTCAGACGCTTTTTAAAACACCAGCGTTATGGTTCCTGCTCGGGCTGTTTGTTGTGCCGTTCTTTTATGGTTTTGTAACTACACCTAATATTGAACTCAGTGCCAGTCCGTGGATGATGGTTGTAGCGGGTTTATTGGTAGGTTTCGGTACGCGCTTAGGCTCGGGTTGTACCAGTGGTCATGGTATTTGCGGGATCAGCCGTCTATCTAAACGTTCGATTGTTGCAACCTTAAGCTTTATGTTTGCCGGGTTTGTGACTGTCTATGTCATTCGCCATCTATTGGGAGGCTTGTCATGAAAAATTTATTGGCCTTTATCTTTGGTGGATTGTTTTCTGTCGGCTTGATCGTATCGGGGATGTCCAATCCGGAAAAAGTCCTAGATTTCCTGGATGTGTTTGGTGACTGGGATGCGAGTCTGGCTTTTGTGATGGGTGGTGCCATTATGGTGGCATTTATTCCTTTCCAAAAAGCTATGCGTAGTCCAAAACCGCAAACCGTATTTCATGAACCGATTGATTTACCGAATAACACACAAATTGATGCCAAATTGGTGATTGGTGGGTTATTGTTCGGTATAGGTTGGGGAATTGCAGGCATCTGTCCTGCACCAAGTTTGACTCTGATTGGTTTGGGTCATTATGAAGCCCTGTATTTTATCCTTGCGATGTTTGCCGGGGTCATGATTCACCGTCAATTGTTAGGAGGCCGTTCATGACGCAGTTAAAACCGATCGTACAAGATTTTTTTGATGATGCCACCAACACCTTTAGCTATGTGGTGAGTGATCCAACAAGCAAAAAATGTGCGATTATCGACAGTGTGCTGGACTATGATCCGGCCTCTGCCACCACCACCACTACGCATGCAGACCAGATTATTGAGTATGTGCAGCATGAATGCTTGAGCGTACAGTGGATTCTTGAAACGCATGTGCATGCTGATCACATGACAGCATCGCAGTATCTCAAGGAGCAACTAGGTGGCCAGATCGCGATGAGCAACAAAATTGCTGTCGTGCAGGAAACCTTTAGTGCGATTTATAATCTGGACATCAAATATTTTAATTCGCACCAATCCTTTGATTATCTGTTTGATGACTATGAGCATTTCCAGATTGGTGAGCTGCAAGCCTATAACATTCCGACACCGGGGCATACACCGGCCTGTCTGAGCTATGTGATCGGTGATGCGGTGTTTGTTGGTGATACCCTGTTTATGCCGGACTATGGAACAGCACGTTGTGACTTCCCGAAAGGCAGTGCATCGATCTTGTTTGATTCGGTACAACGTTTGTATGAATTGCCAGAGCACACGCGTGTTTTTCTGTGCCATGACTACAAGCCGGAAGGACGTGACCATTACGTTTGTGAAACTGATATCAAAACGCAAAAGACCAGCAATATCCATCTGAAGCAGGACACACCTAAACAGCAATTTGTGGAAATGCGTCAGCAGCGTGATGCCACATTGGCGATGCCGAAACTGATTTTACCGTCGATTCAGGTCAATATGGATGGGGGTAAATTCCCTGAGCCGGAAGCCAATGGTATACGTTATCTGAAGTTGCCTTTTAACTATTTTAACAAGGCATAAAAGGGTCATTCAAAAGCACAATAGGCTTCTGGATGGTCTTAGGTTATCACTCAAGTGCTTGGTGTAGGATTAATCTTGGAACGACTGAGTCAATCGATTGGCTCAGTCGTTTTATTTTAAGATCATGTATTGCTCAGACAGTGTTTGCAGCAGAGTATTCCCAACGTCATTTCAAGATTGAGTTAAAAAATACTGAATTCATTCAGTTCCACTATTCGTACCTGCAGGATGTGTGAGTTGAATTTCAGAGCAATTTTTTCTTTGCCTCTACACAAAGTGCTGCATTGCGGTATGATGAGTGCGCAGCAGGAGTAAGACAATGAAAAAATTCTTGGTTTTAGGTGTAATGGTGGCATTGGTCGGTTGTGCTGAGAAAAAGCCGCTTACCCCGGAAGAGCAATGGAAGGGCTACTGTAAAAGTATTGGCAATGCAGCACGCTCTATTATGCTGGATCGCCAAAATATTATTCCAAAAGATCAGGCAGTCACACATGCCAATCAGGTTCAGGATCCAATCATCAAAAAAATGGTGATGCAGTTGATTGATGAGGCCTATCAGTATTCTGATGCTGAAGTGAAACAGGATAAAGATACTTTCCGTGAGCAATTTAAGGAAAAAGCGTATCAGCGCTGTTTAAAAACCGCTCACGACAAGATGCCAAATTATAAGCCGTTCTAAGAACGGTTTATTTTTGCGAGCAATAAAATAGCCTAAGCAGATATTGCACATAAATTGTCACATTTAGCTCGATACTAAAAGGTGAAAGTGTCTGATAAATCATCAATAATGAACTAAATTTTAATGATCATAAGGAGCGAACAATGAAAGTGGTAGGTTATCTGCATAATTCAGATTTGCTCTTGGAAGATGAGAAAGGCGTTATGGTCATTGGAGGCAGCCATTACGTTTTAAGCTTGGGGGATCAGGTCGAAATTGATAGTGTGATTGATGAACAGGCCAAGTTGTATCAAGTTAAAATTTCTTTCGCCAGTGCAGACCATAGTATGTGGCATGAGGATGAGATTCAGGTGAGATTTTGTGGTGATCGAGAAGCCTTGAAAAGCTATCTTGACGCAACCACGGTTCACTAAAGTGGTATATGGTTTAAAACGAAAACAAGGCAACATGTGTTGCCTTTTTTATGTGTGAAATCCAGTACAAAGGGTAAATGTTGCAAGGTAAAGTGCAAGATTTGAGTATGACCGCTTATTCCATCATCAATATGAACATCATTTAGATATAAAATAACGGGCATAACAAAGAAACACGCTGCTTGCATTAACTTTTAACTGGAATTTTAGTAGAATTTTGCAGTCCATATTGCTTGTGAAGCTTATACAAAGCTGGAATTTACAAGTAATTTTTTAAAAAGAGGAATAAACCGTGCTAGAAGCTTACCGCCAACACGTTGCAGAACGTGCCGCACTCGGAGTCCCACCGAAGCCACTTGATGATGCTCAAACTGCTGAGTTGGTCCAATTATTAAAAAATCCACCAGCGGGTGAAGAAGCATTCTTAGTAGATTTGCTTGAAAACCGTGTTCCTGCAGGTGTTGACCAAGCTGCTTATGTAAAAGCTGCTTTCTTGGCTGCTGTTGCAAAAGGTGAAGCTGTTTCTCCACTTGTTTCTAAAGAACGTGCAGTTTACTTACTTGGCACTATGCTTGGTGGTTACAACGTAGCACCTCTTGTTGAATTGCTAGACAATGCAGAATTGGCTGGCCTAGCTGCTGAAGCATTGAAAAAAACGCTTCTAGTATTTGATGCATTCCATGACGTTGCTGATAAAGCAAAAGCTGGCAATGCAAATGCACAAGCTGTACTTCAGTCTTGGGCTGATGCTGAATGGTTTACAAACCGTGCAGACGTTCCAGAAGAAATCAAACTGACCGTTTTCAAAGTGACTGGCGAAACTAACACTGACGACTTGTCACCTGCACAAGACGCATGGAGCCGTCCAGACATTCCATTGCACGCAAATGCAATGTTGAAAAACGAACGTGATGGTATCAACCCTGAAAAACCAGGTGAAGTTGGTCCATTGAGCCAAATCAAAGAATTGATCGCGAAAGGCAACCAAGTTGCTTACGTGGGCGACGTTGTTGGTACAGGTTCTTCTCGTAAGTCTGCAACTAACTCAGTGCTTTGGTTCTTCGGTGACGAAATCGCGCACATTCCAAACAAAAAAGAAGGTGGTTACTGCCTAGGTGGTAAAATTGCGCCGATCTTCTTCAACACCATGGAAGATGCGGGTGCATTGCCAGTTGAGATCGATGTTTCTAACATGAACATGGGTGATGAAATTACCCTTAAAATCGATCGTGCTGCAGCTAAAGTTACTGCGTTCAAAAACGGCGAGCAAATTGCTGAAGCTGAATTGAAAACTCCAGTACTTCTAGACGAAGTACGTGCAGGTGGTCGTATTAACTTGATCATCGGCCGTGGCTTGACTGCTAAAGCGCGTGAAGCTTTGGGTCTAGCACCATCTACATTGTTCCGTACTCCAGTACAACCTGCTGACTCTGGTAAAGGCTTCACTCAAGCTCAGAAGATGGTAGGTCGCGCATGTGGACTTCCTGAAGGTCAAGGTGTTCGTCCAGGTACTTACTGCGAACCGAAAATGACAACTGTAGGTTCTCAAGATACGACTGGTCCAATGACTCGTGATGAGTTAAAAGACTTGGCTTGCTTGGGCTTCTCTGCTGACCTCGTAATGCAATCTTTCTGTCACACTGCTGCGTATCCAAAACCAGTTGACGTAACAATGCATCACACACTACCAGACTTCATCATGAACCGTGGTGGTGTTTCTCTTCGTCCAGGCGACGGTATTATCCACTCTTGGTTAAACCGTATGTTGCTTCCTGATACCGTAGGTACTGGTGGTGACTCACATACTCGTTTCCCAATCGGTATTTCATTCCCAGCAGGTTCTGGTCTAGTTGCATTCGCAGCTGCAACGGGTGTTATGCCTCTTGACATGCCTGAGTCTGTACTTGTGAAGTTCAAGGGTAAAATGCAGCCTGGTATCACACTACGTGACCTTGTACATGCAATTCCTTACTACGCAATCAAAGCGGGTGACTTGACTGTAGAGAAAAAAGGTAAGAAGAACATCTTCTCTGGTCGTATCCTTGAGATCGACTTGTCTGAAATGGAAACTGACCTAACTGTTGAGCAAGCATTCGAACTTTCTGATGCTTCTGCTGAACGTTCTGCTGCAGGCTGTTCAATCACACTTTCTGAAGAGAAAGTTGCTGAATACCTACGTTCTAACATCACCATGTTGAAGTGGATGATCGCAGAAGGTTATGGCGATGCGCGTACTATGGCACGCCGTGTTGAAAACATGGAAAAATGGTTGGCGAATCCAAGCCTGATCAAAGCAGATGCTGACGCTGAATACACCAAAGTGTATGAAATCGATCTTGCTGACATCAAAGAACCAATCCTTTGCTGCCCGAACGATCCAGACGATGCAAAACTTCTTTCTGAAGTTCAAGGCGACAAGATTGATGAAGTGTTCATCGGTTCTTGTATGACTAACATCGGTCACTTCCGTGCAGCGGGTAAACTTCTAGATAAAGTTCCAAGCGGTTCATTGTCTACTCGTTTATGGTTGGCTCCTCCGACACGTATGGACCAACACCAGTTGATGGAAGAAGGTTTCTACAACATCTACGGTAAAGCTGGCGCACGTACTGAAATGCCAGGCTGTTCATTGTGTATGGGTAACCAGGCGCGTGTAGCACCGAACACAACTGTTGTTTCGACTTCTACCCGTAACTTCCCGAACCGTTTAGGTCAAGGTTCTAACGTATACTTGGCGTCTGCTGAGCTTGCATCTGTTGCTGCGGTATTGGGTAAACTTCCTACTCCGGAAGAATATCAGCAATATGCTGCGCAAATCGACAGCATGGCTTCAGACATCTACAAGTATTTGAACTTCGACAAAATGGAAGAATATACTTCTGAAGCTGGCGAAGTAGATACTAAGAAAATTGCTGCGGCTCAATTGTCTTAATTTATTGAAAAGTAAATTAAATTGAGTGAAGATAAGGGCTGATTAATCAGCCCTTATTTTTTATGAAAGAAAGTAAATATTTAAATATAATGTTAAGAAAATATTTTTCTATTTTAAAAATAGAATTAATATTAAAAATAAAACAAAAAGATTTCTCAAAGCAAGAAATCAAAGAAAATATTTTAAAAGAAATTGATAATTATATAAGGGATAATGATGTTGACTTATTTTATAAAGCATTTCGTGAATATTTGAATTATTGGAATGTTAGGCATTTGTATTCAATTAGTGCTGCTGATGATTATAGAAAATACAAAGGTGAGATATTTGCTGCTGCTCTAAAAACTAAATTTTTAAAATATAAACTTTTGGCTCTGCTTTTCTGTGCTTCTAATATTTTTAATGATAATTTTGTTAATTTTAATACGCGTGGAAAAGATTTCAAGTTGGAAAAAAGAAGATTAAGATTTGAATATTTTTTAATAGATTTTTATTTGAAATTTGATAAATTTGATATAGATGAAGGGTATTTTGATAAAGATTTTGAACTTGTGGAAAAGGCTAGATTGCATATACCAATTATATCAATTTGCATCATATTAAAAATTTTGATCAAAGATAATCTTAAGATTAGATTTAATAATAAATATGAGCGTAAAGTCGCACATTATACAAATTTATATGTTTTTGATCAGTTAATAAATAAAAAATCTACTTTTAGACTTAATGCACCTGATTATATGAATGATCCTACTGAAGGAAAGATGCTCTTTAATTTTTTATTAATAGAAAACAATAACATCCAGGTTGATTTTGAAAGAATACCATATATATCATGTTTTACATTTAATCATAACTCCTTGAATCAATTTAGATTGTATGGTAGGACAAATGATGTAGAGTGTTCGGGTGTAAGTTTAACTGTGGATAAGGGATTTTTTTTAAATAGTCGTAAGAAAACAAAGAATTTATTCTCATTATATAGATGTATATATTTAGATGAGAAAACTGGGTATTTGGAATTGGCGGGTAGAAATAGATTGTCATTTATCCAAGAATACCATGAGTATGGGTTTGATTATATTAATCAAAGATGGTTTCTCTATAACAAATCCTTGGATTTTAAAAACAACTATGTAATGTATTTATTAAGAACAATGAGGGAGTTGTGTTATGAGTTTGATTCATATAGTAATCTGATACATGAGGTTTTAGCGGAAATTAATTATTTGTTTAAAAGCTTTTCATTTAGGGAGGAGCAAGAGTGTAGGATGGTTAAATATGAAAAAAAAGAGCATATGAAAATTTGGAATTTTAAGTTTAGATATATTAATTATGGTGGGAATATTTTTAAAAGCTTGTGTAATGTTTATATAGGGGTGGCAAGCAAGAATGCTTTTAATTATATTTCATATTCCATCTACAAAAATAATATGTTTAAAAAAATGCCTAAGATAAAAGTGTCAGAACATCCATATAATCCAATTCAATATATTGAACCTGAAAAAATATTCTCAAATGAGTAATATTGGCATCTTTTGGCACTTCCAAAAAAAATCATCGGCAGCGCCTATGATTTTTATCAATCAGATCAAGATTCGCTTTGTCTAATTGATAGCCCTTATACCCATGTGGAATATTGGGAGGTTTTGAAGTCTAATTCTCCTGAATTACAAAATTTACAGTATGAAGAAATTCCAAGAAGGCGCGTGATTTATAATGCTAGATTGAATAAGCCTTTTGTGTATATGGATGCCAAGCTGCTAAAAACCAATATTGCCAAATAGGTGGCTGAATTTTTTGAATTGGATTTTGATTAGGTAGTCTGGAAAAAGATCTACACTACAAAGCATACAGACATTAAAAAGCCCCATGGTTAGGGGCTAGTCGTATATAAGTCTGAGCTTATATACTGTAAGAGGCTCATCTCAAACTGAGGCCATTAGAACATAAAAATAGACAAATAGCGAATCTCTAAGCGATTTTTTATTGTGTTGAGGTAGGGAACGCGATTACTATTTTCTGCAAGCAATCATCCCTAATAATCAATGAAACTTTTTGCTTGGTCATCTTTTCGTCGTTGGGTCTATAACCATTTAGAAAATGAACAATACGATTCATTTTTCAGTCGTGTCTTAAACTATTTTTTGATTGGTCTGATTGTAACCAATGTGGCGGCTGTCATCTTTGAATCGGTTAATCAATTTTATCTAGCTTATCAATGGTATTTTGATCATTTTGAATTGATGTCGATCGGAATCTTTTCGATTGAATTTTTGTTGAGACTGTGGAGCATTTCAGAACAGGATGCTGAACAACCTGCTTGGAAGCAACGCCTGCAATGGTTGATGAGCTGGGGTGCAATAATTGATCTCATCGCCATTTTACCGGCATTTATTAATTATTTCGTCCCTTTTGATTTGCGTTTCTTGCGTGTATTGCGATTACTGCGTTTACTCAAACTGACGCGTTATTTTATTTCACTGCAGATTTTACTTGCGGTGATCAAACGAGAAAAAGGCTCCTTCCAGGCGGTGCTTTTTATCCTTTCTATCCTGATTATTATGGCGGCAGGGGTATTGTACTTTGTTGAGCATAAAGCTCAACCTGAACATTTTGGATCTATACCACAAGCCATGTGGTGGTCTGTGGTGACGCTTACAACGGTTGGTTATGGTGATGTAACTCCAGTCACCGATCTGGGTAAAATACTCGGTGCCATCATTACTATTTTGGGGGTGGGGATTGCTGCTTTGCCGGCAGGTATTTTGGCGACTGGTCTGGCGAATGAGCTAAATTTAAGAAATCAATTATTAGAACAACAATTCAGGGAAGCCTTGTTAAGCCAGAAGGTAGACTTGGTGCGCGATCAAGCTACGATTGAACAGATCCGTCGGCAAATTGGTTTACCTTATCATCAAACCCATGAAATCATTGTGTATTTGATGCGTGAGCATTTAATTGAATCGAATCAAAAATTGAAAAATTTTTCTTATCAGTACTGTCCCAACTGTGGTGAAAAGGTAACGAAAGACACGGATATAGATTCCTGTATGGGATAAACCTGAATGCTCAAGTGATGAACTCATTTGCATCTTCAATTCCTTATTATCAGATCGTGATTTTTTAATCTATTTAAAAACAGGGGGAGTTTTATTTTTGATCATTTCATGAATATTTATTCATTATTTAACTATTTAAGCGATTCAAAATTAAAGAATAATAGCTCATTCACTTTGTATCAGTTTTTCTCAATTATTTTTGAGATATCCCTCACGCTTTTTAAGATTCGTTTAAGATTGGCGGATTTAAATGGCTTCCTTGGTAATCGATAATAGGCTCGTTGTGAGCGAGTACGATCTATGAATTTCCCCTTGCTTAAAAAAACAATGCTTGCCCTGGGTATTACATGCTTTGCCTTCGGTGCCAATGCACAGACTACCCCACAAAAACCATCTAGCACTTCCGATCAGCTGATTGTCATCAGTTATCATGAAGTGGTGAGTCATGCAGATCGACCACTCATTCCGAGCTATGCCGTTTCGGTGGAGCAACTCACGCAGCACCTCAATACACTGAAACAACACGGCTATCATTTTATTAGTGTCGATCAGGTACTGGCAGCACATAAAGGAAAACAACCATTACCTGAACATGCGGTGATGCTTACCTTTGATGATGGTTACAAAACATTTTATAAAAATGCTTTTCCAGTGCTGAAAAGCATGAAAATTCCCGCCGTGATTGCTGTGGTGGGTAAATGGGTTGAACCAAAAGACCCCCAGCCTGTTGATTTCGCTGGAGAGCAACAAGCGCGTGACCAGTTCTTGTCCTGGCAGGAAATGAAGACCATGCAGGATTCCGGGCTGATTGAGGTCGCGAGCCATAGTTATGATCTGCATAAAGGCATTAACGCCAATCCACAACATGATTCGGAGGCTGCGGCCATCGTCCATGCCTATCATGCTCATACCCATAGTTATGAGAGTGATGCGCAATATAACCAGCGGATTTTCAAAGACCTGAAAACCAATAATCAGTTACTGCGTCAACATGGCTTAAAAAGCCCGCGCGTCATGGTGTGGCCGTATGGCCGTTATAACAGCTTTGTGGTGAAAACTGCAGCTCAATTAGGCATGCCTATTACCATGACGCTGGATGATGGGATCAATCATGTGCAGAGTTCACTCGGTGCCTTAACCCGTGTACTGGTTGACAGAGACATGGATGCCAAGGCGCTACAAACTGAAATTCAAAGCCGCCAGTTGAACCAGACGGATAACAACCGACCACAGAAAATCATGCATGTTGATCTGGATTATATCTACGACAAAGATCCGGCACAGCAAGAACGAAATTTGGGTGTGTTACTCGACCGCATTAATGCCATGAAGGTCAATACCGTCTATTTGCAGGCGTTTTCGGATCCGGATGGTAATGGCTCGGCAGATCTGGTGTATTTCCCAAATCGTCATATTCCGTTACGTGCTGACTTGTTCAATCATGTGGCCTGGTCTATTCAGACGCGTACAGCAGTCCGCCGCGTCTATGCCTGGATGCCGATTATGGCTTGGGAGTTTCCTCAGAATGAGCCTGCTGCACAGGATCGGGTCGAAACTGAGCAGGGACCACAGCAAGACCGTTTGAATATGGGTTATTTGCGTGTCAGCCCATTTTCACCACGAGTGCGCCGTGTGGTCACAGAGATTTATCAGGATCTCGCGAAATCTACCCCATTCAACGGCTTGCTGTTCCATGATGACATGACCTTGTCAGACTATGAGGACGTCAGCCCGATTGCGAAAACGGTGTATGCACAAAACGGCATGTCGACTGATTTTGCACAAGTGCGACAGGATGACCAGCAATTACAGAAATGGACGGCATTTAAAACCAGTTATCTGGATAATTTTGCGAAAAGTCTGGTGACTGAAGTACGCCGTTACCAGCCATTTTTAATGACAGCACGTAATCTCTATGCACAAGTAGCACTTAAGCCCTATGCGGAGAACTGGTACTCGCAATCCTTGGAAGAATCCCTCAAAAACTATGACTTTACTGCCATCATGGCCATGCCGTATATGGAAAATGTCACGCAGCCTGATCAGTTTTACGCAGAAATGCTAGACCGGGTGAAACAGTATCCTGAAGGTTTGAAAAAAACCGTATTTGAATTACAGACGGTGGACTGGCGCAACCAGCAAAAAATTCCATCGACTGAAATCGCCAACACGATCAACAGCCTGTATCAGCAGGGAGCAATTCATGTGGCCTATTATCCGGATGATCCCATTCAGGAACATCCAGATCCGGCGATCGTGAGTAAGGCTTTTGATCAGAAAAGTAACAGCATGGTGCCATAAAGGATATTCTCATGTTTTTAACCTCGCTGTGGAAAACCATTCTTGGTTTCAGTTTTTATTACCCCATGCTCATGGCCTATTTATGGATGATTGGCGCCTTGAGCTTTTACCGTACCGAACGCAAACAGCCGGATTATGATCAGCCGCCTGCACTTACAGAAACCCCGAAGGTTGCAGTGCTGATCCCGTGTTTTAATGAAGAAGATAATGCTGAGGAAACGCTATTATACGCGTTGGCACTGGATTATCCCGACTTTGAAGTGATCGCAATTAATGATGGTAGTTCGGACAATACCGCAGCGGTTTTGGATCGCCTCTGTCTGGAACATGAACGTTTAAGGGTGGTGCATCTGGCAGAAAACCAGGGTAAGGCGATGGCGCTACAGGCTGGTGCCTTGGTGACCGATGCAGAGTACTTAATCGGTATTGATGGTGATGCCTTGCTGGATCCGCACGTTGCGACCTGGATGGTTCGTCATTTTATCGCGGATAAACGGATTGCAGCCGTGACGGGTAATCCACGTATCCGAACCCGCTCAACGCTGATTGGCCGTATTCAAGTTGGTGAGTTCTCCTCGATTGTAGGCATGATCAAGCGTGCCCAGCGCAGTTTTGGTCGACTTTTCACTGTTTCCGGCGTAATTACTGCTTTCCGTAAAACCGCTTTGCACGAGGTGGACTATTGGTCAAGCGATATGCTGACAGAAGACATTGATATTAGCTGGAAATTGCAACGCGCCGGTTGGGACATTGAGTTTGAACCGAATGCTTTGGTGTGGATTTTGATGCCTGAAACTTTACAAGGCTTATGGAAGCAACGCTTGCGTTGGGCGATGGGGGGTGCACAGGTTCTGGTTAAAAATATTGATGCCTTGTTTCAACCCAAGCTGAATTTTTTATGGCCGTTACTTATTGAAATGTGCTGTACGCTGCTGTGGGCTTATTCACTTTGTTTGATTGTCCTGATATGGCTGTTACAGCTGATTTTACCGGCACATAGTTTGGATCTGGTGGCAAGTTCACCCGTGTTACCTGCCGGAAGTGGTCTGTTTTTAGGCTTGACCTGTCTGGTGCAGTTTGTGATCAGTAAATGGATGGACAGTCGTTATGAGCCATACTTGCTGCGCAATATTTACTGGATGATCTGGTATCCGTTTATTTTCTGGATCATTACATTGTTCGCTTCGATTGTGGCATTTCCGAAAGTTCTGCTGTTGGGTACTGGCCAGCGTGCACGCTGGGTCAGTCCAGACCGTGGTATCCGTGTCTCAACTCCGGATGAGAAGGTGGCAAGATGAGTGCAAAATTGATTATTAATCTACGTCATCAGTTGCCTTGGTATCGTAGATATCTTTCCAATACCACGACAGCCTTGTTGTGGATGGGCTGGATTGGGTTGTGGAAGCCACTGTTGGTGGTCGCGATGGGCTTTATCGCGATTCATCGGCCCCATTTATTTGAACAGGTATTGGGTGCGATTAGTATTCAGCATTATCTGGTGATTCTGTTTGCTTGTGCAATCAGCTTGTGGATGTGGGCAACTTACATACCGGCAAAGCGTGTGCAACATTTGAACCGCTATAACAGCCAGGACTATGCCAATTTTTATCAGCTTGATCATGGCGTGCTGACCCAGGCGCAGGATGCAAAAAATCTGACCGTTTTTCATAATCAGACAGGAAAAATTGTGGATCTACGTGCCAATGTCACCGTCAGTAAAGATGGTGAACCCCATTAAGCTAAGTAAGAGATGAAGTCAAAGCTCTGCCATAGGCAGGGCTTTTTTTATATCAATTTATTTCTTTAGTTTTGAAGCTGAGGGAATGTTCAGGGTGAGGAGTTGTTCTTACCAGTATAAGATGTCAATTGATGCGACTATTGAGTCTTTCATGTTGCTGTCGTTGCGGATTAGAGGAGCTTTACGATTTTTAGCAGAAAAAACAGTTTTAAATTTTTGAGCTGAATTTAATTCAAGAATTAAGTAATGATCATTTTCAAAAGACTATTTGATTATTTCCAGTGCATCGACGTCTGGGCAGCAGGCTGTACGACCACGTGTCAGATAGAATTTCGGATCTATGGATTTTAATTTCTCAGCATCTTTAAAACAGCAGAGATGGTGCTTACGCATACTGAATACATTAAGATGCTGTCATAACATACAGAATTTCTAAAAATTAATAAGTGTAGACCTGCATCAATCGGGTCTATTTAGTTCTATTATTCGGCCTGTTGTTCCTGTTGCAAGAATTGGGCTAGTCAGATTTCTCCTTATCAGTAGGTTTCAGTAGAACGTTTCAGTTCGCTTTTGGCTGCAATACTGGGATCACCTCTGATATTGGTATTAAAGCCATGACAAGAACCGATTCTGCTTATGCATTGTTGGGCATAGGATGCATGAGAAATTAAAGTGAAACTGACTAATTAAAGCTGTGGTATATTGAGTTAAATTCATTTTTATTATGCTGTTATGTTGGAACTTCGACATCTTAAAACACTTTTGGCTTTACGAGAGCATGGTTCGCTGGTGGCAGCGGCAAATGATTTATGCCTGACGCCCTCTGCCATTTCTCATCAGTTGAAAGAGCTTGATCATTGGTATGGGGTAGAAGTGGTAAACCGCAGAACCCGTCCGGTGACTTTTTCCAATGTGGGGCAGCGTTTGCTGAAACTGGCAGACGATGTCTTACCGCAAATCCAGATTGCACAAACTGATATTGCCCGTATTGTGCATGGGCAAACCGGTCGTATTATTTTTTCTTCCGAGTGTCACAGCTGTTTTGACTGGTTGATGCCTTTGCTGAACCAATATCGCCAACAATACCCGGATGTAGATCTGGATTTTGCTTCTGGTTTTGAATCGAATCCGCACGAACTGTTGCAAAATGGCGAATTTGATCTGCTGATTACGGCTGATCCAATTGCCCTGAAAGGCATCGAATATTTCCCGATTTTTGAATATGAATCGCGTTTGGTGCTTTCCAATACACATCCCTTGGTGCGTACTGAGCGGATTACCGTACAGGAGCTGGCAGAAGAAACGCTCATTACCTATCCGGTGGACAAGCATCGACTTGACATTATGGCTCGTTTATTTTTGCCAGCAAATATCCAACCTAAACAGATCCGCACCACAGATTTAACCCAAATGTTGATTCAACTGGTAGCGAGTGGCCGGGGGATTGCAGCCTTGCCGGATTGGGTCGTCAATGAGTATGAGCAAAAAGGATGGGTGACCAGTCGCCGTCTGGATTGTGTGTCACCTCAAGGTTTGCGACGTACCTTATATGCAGGTTATCGCAGCGAAGATCAGGACAAAAGTTACTTTGAAGGTTTTTTAAAGCAACTGGATAAGTTCTCGCAGAAACGTCATCAATACTATCCGGCTTAGTGATGCATTTGGTATTTTTGGGTTTACGTGATCATTACATTAAAATTGAGATTAGGTTATGAGCTCAAGATTTTGTTATTCATCGTAAAAAACAATTTAATGATCAGAATAATGACTAAAAAAATACTGGGTCTTTGTTAAGCTGAGAGGCATCACCAACAAGGAAAAGTGACGTGTCTCAGTCTAAATGGATGAGTAAGGATCTCTGGATTATTGTGGCGGGTTTCGTGGCCGCCATGCACATTGGTAAATTGCCTCCCGCAGTCCCGGTACTGCAGGCTGAGTTGGGGATTTCGCTGGTTCAGGCGGGATTCCTGTTATCGTTGGTTCAAGGGGCTGGAATGCTGTTTGCCCTGACACTTGGCAGTTATACGGAAAAAATCGGCCTGAAACGTTGTATTGTGCTGGGCTTGCTGTTGCTCAGCATAGGCAGTTATCTGGGCAGCCGCTCGCACAGTATCAATTTGATGCTAATGTTACGTGTTATAGAAGGTTTCGGTTTTTTAATCGTGACCCTGAGTGCACCTGCTTTGATCCGTAAACTGGTACCGATGGAAAAACTACATGTCCGTATGGGGCTATGGAGTGCCTATATGGGCGGCGGGATGGGGATTTCACTTTTTATCACTCCATTTTTATTGCCGTATTGGGGCTGGCAGGGTGTCTGGAGCGGGTTAGCAGTGTTAAGTGCCGTACTTGCGATCATTATTGTCAAAGTCATCCCACATTTGCCTACCCAGCAGCATGAACAGGTTCCGGTTGCTGAATTGATTAAAATGACCTTGCAGCATCCACCTGCTTGGATCTTGGCCGGGATTTTTGGGGTCTATGCGGGCCAGTGGTTAAGTCTGGTGGGTTTCTTGCCTACCATTTATCAGCAAAATCAGCTCAGTTTGCAGCTTGCGGGCGCACTCACTGCCTGTGTCACCATCGCCAATGCGGTTGGAACTTTTATCTGTGGCCTGTTACTGCAACAGGGTTTATTGCCTAAAACTTTAGTGCAAAGTGGTTTTGTCGTTATGATGCTGTGTACGCTGGGTTTTTATCTGTTTAAGGATCAGCTGCCGTTCCTGCTGCAATACGCTTTGGTATTTGGCTTTTCTTTATTCGGTGGTCTTGTGGCAGCGATTGTCTTTTCTCAGGCCTTACGCTTTGCCGCTCAACCGATTGCGATTAGTACCACCGTGGGTTTGGTGTTGCAGTTCTCTGCAACCTCTCAATTTGTTTTACCGCCGACCGTTGCAGTGATTGTTTCCACGACGCAGAGCTGGTTTTGGGTGGGTATCTTGATGGCGGTTTTTTCGATCATCGGCATACTGCTGAGCCAGCGGTTATTTAGCCGTTATGGATAAATAAACACAGCTAAATTTGGCTTAAGACTTGCCGATTAATAAAGATAAAATCCCGGCGGCGATTAGTGGACCGACCGGAACACCACGCAGTAGGGCAACACCGGCAACGGTGCCAATCAGTAATCCAGCGACCACATTAGGTTGATGGCTCATCAGGCTGACACCCCGTGCCCCTAACCAGGCGACACCCACACCCACGGCAATCGCGAGCAGAGATTTCCAGTTGAGAAAGGACTTGAGAATAGCTTCTCCTGGGATTGCGCCGCTGGCAATTGGGGTCAGGACTGCAACCGTCAGGATTAGAATTCCCAGATGCAGGCCATACTGCTGGATGTAGGGAAAAAAATCGTGGAGCGGCGTGATACGTACAATAATTAAAATTGCAGCGGCCATGGTAATGGTGGAATTGTGACTGAGAATACCGCAGGCTAGCAGAATAATCAGTACGATCAGATTCAGATCAAGATGGGAGAGCATAGCAAAGCACAAAGTCTGGTTTGAGCAACAAAGGCAGAATTGTACGCCTTTTTACCGGACTTGTACGGATGGGATGACTTCTGGCGGAAACGGTATACAATGCCTGCTGTTGATTTTGATGATGGGGCTGAGGATGTTGTTGGAAAAAATGTTGCAATCGCAAGGATTTGGTTCGCGTAAACATTGTCAGCAGTTAATCAAAAATGCAGCAGTCACTGTGGACGGTCAAGTCTGTACGGACATGAAACAGTCGATTCAGCCTTATCCCGAAATGCCCTTTACCGTGTATGGAGAGATCTATCATTACCGTGAAAAGGTCTATATTGCACTGAATAAACCGCAAGGTTATGAATGTTCACACCAGCCTTTGCATCATCACAGTGTTTTTGATCTGTTTCCTGAGGTTCTGCTCAATCGGGGATTGCAGTGTGTCGGACGCTTGGATCAGGATACCACCGGTTTATTGCTGTTGACCGATGATGGTGCCTTTTTACAAGCCTTAACTCATCCGCGTAAGCATGTGGCGAAAGTTTATCATGTGACCACGGTAGACCGAATTGGTGAGGTGCAGATCCAGCAATTACGGGAAGGTGTTGAATTGCGCAACGAAAAAGGGATGTATGCCGCAACTGATGTCATCCGATTATCCGATTATCAATTGAGCATGACCATTCATCAGGGTGTCTATCATCAGGTTAAACGCATGCTGGCTGCCGTAGGTAATAAGGTACAGGCCTTACACCGCCAGCAAATTGGTGCCTTAAGCCTCGATAGCCTAAATGAAGGGCAGTGGATTTATTTGACAGAAGAACAGGTCAATCTGGCTAAAACCCGCACTAGCGAATAAAGCAGTGATAGGTGTGGAATTCACCATCTTGGATAAAGCCCATTTTTTCATATAACTGTTGGGATTCAGTATTGGTTTTATGGGTTTCCAAGGTGATGCGTAAAGCCTCCTGCTGGCGTGCAAATAAAATCGCCGTATCGATCAGCTGTTTGGCTGAACCTTGACGCCGGTAAGCAGGGGTGACATAGACATCATCGAGAATGTAATAATTTGAACAGGCTACCGAAGAGAAACCAAGATACAGTACGACAAAGCCAGTAATGAGTTCATCTTTCACATGGATAAAAATGACACTCTGCTGATTGTGAAAACGTTGTTGTAGAAAATCGAGCGATTTTTCCAGATCAGATGAAGCACCATAAAATTGGCGGTATTCATCAAACAAGACAGCCAGTTGAGGTAAATCTTCAGATTCAGCTTTACGAACAATCATGGTGTGCTTCCTGCAAGACTATTTTTATTCTTTACAGAGCATAACCAAAAAATGAGCATTAAAACGTTATAACTTTGTTTACGCGAACAGTGATTTTAAAACGTCAAAATTAACGGTTGTCAGTTTCACTGAGTAACGCGTTTAATTCTTCAAACAAGGCTTCGTGTTCATCATCCAATCCAGACGTTGAAGCTTTAGCTTCAGATTTCGCCTTTCGCATTTTCAATAACTGTTCCATATTGATGTTCTGGTTTTCTATCGCGAAAGGAATGGACTTGGTTAATACGACTTGTTTGAAAAACAAACGTACCGCTTGTGCCGGTGTAATCCCCAACTGTTTAAAGACCGCGAAGGCTTGTTTTTTTTCTTGTGAATCAAGTCGGACTTGATAAACCTCTGTTTTTCGCATGAATTTTAAACCAAAAGAATAAGAATTTTTTCAGACTTTATTTTAAACAATCACGATGTAATTTCAATGATCTGAGCAAATTAAAGTCTATTGAATGTCATTACAGTATCATTTCAATGTGAGTTTAAAATTGGAGTAAAAGTGCATGATCTGACCAGTGACAGGATCTGGAAAGGAAATTTCTTTGGCGAGAAGTTGTAAAGGGCGGGAAAAATCATCCTCGGCTTTATGCTGCACCTCCGGGTAAAGCGGGTCATTCTGGATTGGAATGTTTAAATGATTCAGATGTACCCTTAACTGATGTTGTTTGCCCGTATGTGGTGAAAGCCGGTATTTGGCCCAGCCATTGTGCTGTTCTAATAATTCTATATGGGTTTCGCTGTTGGCTTCTCCTTCAACCACCTGCATGGTGTAAAAAGGCTGACCTTTTTGCATTCTGAGTTTTATGGTTTGCGGAAAAGGTAACTCTGCACGGTAGCCTGCAATCGCATGATAGATTTTTTTTACTTGTCGCTCTGCAAACAGCTGCTGATACAGCCCGCGACTTTGCGGCCGTTTGGAAAACAGGACGACACCAGCAGTTTCACGATCCAAACGATGGATTGGCGTTAAATCGGCATTGTTGGTTTGTTTTTTCAGCCGCACCAGTAGGGTCTGTTGTACATACTGTCCGGTGGGACTCATGGTCAGAAAGTGTGGTTTATCAACCACCAGCAGATCATCGGTTTCATGCAGAATCTGATGTTCATAAGGAACCTCGATTTCATGCGCCAGAAAGCGGTAGTAAAACACATGACTATTGCCCTGATAGGGACTGTTTAGCTGGAGCTGGTTTCCTGCAGCATCATAAATGAGGTGATCATGAAAACGCTGTTGCCACTCTGCCTGATCTATATGGGGAAATTCCTGGCACAGATACTCAAATATGGTGTGTACTGAAACCAGTGATTGCGGTGGTAGGTGCAGTTTGCTGGCGCAGACCCCATCAAGCATCGGAGGAGTGAAATCAGTGTTTAGCATAGCAGGAGAATCAAGTATTCATGGGAAATGGCTTCGCCTAAAAAAGCTGGACAGTTGCACTGGAAAAGATGAAAAAAGCCGCAATCTTAACCGGCAACATAGGCTTTAAAGTCTCGCAATGCTATCATGTTTGTAATTTTGAATCATGTTGTGAGTGATATGCAGTATTCATTGAAAGTCATCTTAAACAATGAACAGGATACCCAAAATCTGGCACAGGTTTTGGCACAGCATTTTATTTCTGGCGTGATTTATTTGATGGGGGATCTTGGGGCAGGCAAAACGACGCTGACCCGGCATTATCTGCACAGTTTGGGGCACCAAGGCTCGGTGAAAAGTCCGACCTACACCTTGGTGGAACCTTATCAGGTCAACGGGCGTGATATTTTTCATTTTGATTTGTACCGCTTGACGGATCCCTATGAGCTGGAATTGATGGGTATTCGCGATTATCTGGAAATTCCGAATGGTCTGTTTCTGTTTGAATGGCCATCCAAAGGTGGTGAAGAAATTCCAGCGGCTGATTTAGAAATCGATCTGCAGAAAACTGCACAAGAAACCGGACGTGAAGTCACGTTATCCATGGATTCAGAAGCCTTATACCAGCGTCTGCAGGGTGCTTTACATGCAGTTTGAGCAAAATACTGCTGAACGTCGTATTCATACGCTTGATCCTGCACTGGCCAACCAGATTGCTGCAGGTGAGGTGATTGAGCGCCCGGCATCCGTAGTCAAGGAGCTGCTGGAGAATTCGATAGATGCCGGTGCGACCGAGCTGATTATTCGGGTAGCGCAGGGTGGTAGCACGCTAATTGAAATTATTGACAATGGTCGCGGAATTCATACGGAAGATTTGCCGCTTGCCGTGATGCGCCATGCGACCAGTAAAATTCAGAGTGCCGAAGATTTGCAGGCGATTGTCAGTCTCGGCTTTCGCGGGGAAGCCTTGGCTTCGATTGCGGCTGTTTCGCGGTTAACGCTGACCAGTAGCCAAGATTACTCTGGCATTGGTTATCAAGTCGAGGTCAATGGAACGGCGTTTACTCATCAGCAGGTACAGGCGGTTGCCACGCAAAAAGGCACGCATATACGGGTGCAGGATCTGTTTTTTAATGTGCCTGCACGGCGTAAATTCTTGAAGAAACCCAGCACTGAATTTGGCCATATTGAAGAAATTGTCCGCCGTTTGGCATTAACCCATTTTGATATTCGTTTTGTGTTAGAACATAACGATACGATCCGTTTAAATCTGCCGGTTGCAGATAGTGGTGAGCTGCGGTTTCAGCGGGTTCAGCAACTGTTGGGACGTGCATTTACTGAAAATGCGTATTGGATTGATGCTGAAAGTATCAATATGCGCCTGTCTGGTTGGCTAGGGCATCCATCTGATGCACGTGCACAAGCAGATCTGCAATATGTCTATGTGAATGGCCGTATTGTCAAGGATAAAACTTTATCCCATGCGCTCCGTATGGCGTATGAAGGAATCTTGCACGGTCATCAGCATGCCGCCTATTTGCTGTTTTTGCAGGTAGATCCGGAAAATATCGATGTCAATGTGCATCCGACCAAGCATGAAATCCGCTTTTTGAATCAGCGTGAAGTGCATGAGTTTGTGCGTCATTATGCCAAAGAAACCTTGGCACAATTTCAAACCGCAACTGCTGATTTAGCACAAGCATTAAAAATTGAAACCGAACAGACAGTGCAAACAGCAATCCAACCACGGTTTCAGGAGCAATTTCAACTGCATCGTGCAGTGGATCTGCCTGCCGATGCACCGCTGGAGAAACAAGAGGCTTCAACGGAGTTGTTAACTGACTTTCAGGCCAGCCAAGTACGGTCAGTGGCCTATCAGCCACAACCCTATACAGGGGCTTCGGCTCAACTGAATAATGCTTTAAAAAGCTATCTTGCACCGCTGCGAACAGAGGAAACATCTGCAGCATCTACTATACAACAGGCGGAAGGGCCATCACATCAGGTTGATGAATTCCCGTTGGGCATTGCGATTGCCCAGTTACATGGCATTTATATTCTGGCACAAAACACTGAAGGCCTGATTATTGTGGATATGCATGCTGCGCATGAGCGGATTGTATTGCAGCAAATGAAACAAGCCTGGGATAAACCCGAGTTCTGGATCTCTCAACAATTGTTGATTCCAAAAGTAATACCGATTAGCCGGATGCAAGCGGCGCGGGTGGATGAGTTGAAACCTCAGTTACAACGGCTTGGATTGGATATTGATCAGTATGGTGATGAGCAGGTAGTTGTACGTGGAGTGCCAGCGATTTTACATAAGGCTGATTTTGCTGCATTGATTCCAGAGTTACTGGCTGATCTCGATCCGCGTGATGAGGCACAGGCCTTATTGCAGAAACGAGATCATATTCTGGCCGGCATGGCCTGTCATAGTGCTGTTCGTGCGCATCGTCAGTTGAGCTTGTCTGAAATGAATGCCTTGTTACGCCAGATGGAACAGACTGAATTTGCCAGTCAGTGTAATCACGGCCGGCCAACCTGGCGCGCTTTCCCATTGGCACAATTAGATAAATTATTTGCTCGAGGAGAGTAAGCTTCTATGTCAAATCAATTGCCTGTCATTAACTTGATGGGGCCAACCGCAAGTGGTAAAACCGCATTGGCATGTGAGCTTTATGAGCGTGGTCAGTTTGAGCTGATTTCCGTCGATTCGGCTTTAGTGTATCGCGATATGGATATCGGTACAGCGAAGCCAAGCAAGCAAGAGCAACTGCAATATCCGCATCACCTTATCGATATTATTAGTCCACTCGAAGTATACTCTGCAGCCCAGTTTGTAGAAGATGCTTGCCAACTGATTGATGCCATCCATCTGCAAGGCAAAATTCCAGTGCTTGTGGGTGGAACCATGTTGTATTTCAAAGCCTTATTAGAAGGCTTGTCCAGCAATTTGCCAAGTGCGGATTATGCGGTACGTGCTGAAATTGAGACAAAAGCGGCAGCGGAAGGCTGGGAGTCGGTATATGCAGAATTGGTGGCAGTCGATCCATTGGCAGGTAACAAATTTAAGGTGAGTGACAGACAGCGGATTATTCGTGCACTTGAAGTGTATAAACTGACCGGCCAACCGATTACAAAATTACAGGCAGAACAGCCTAAAAATCAGCCGTATCGTTATACATTTCATAACTATGCATTGATGCCCGATCGGTTAGAATTACATAAACGTATTGAACAAAGATTACACAAAATGTGGGAAATCGGTTTTTTAAATGAGGTAGAATCACTCATTGAAAAATACGATTTAAATGTGGATTTACCCTCAATGCGTGCGGTAGGCTACCGTCAGGTGCTTGAATTTTTATTAAAAAGCGATAAAAGTCAGAAAAAACAGCAAGAAATGGAAGATAAGGCACTATTTGCAACACGACAACTGGCCAAACGTCAATATACTTGGTTACGTTCTTTGCAAGAACTGCACGTTTTTCAAACTTATGAGACGATTGAGCTAGCGCGACAAGACTTGCGAAACTGTTACGGATAAAGCAAAATTTAACAACTATCTTTTTATAAATTTTAACTGACACATAAAGATAGTTTTTTTTGCGCTGATTTTTAATTTTTTTGGAGTTATAAAATGTCTAAAGGTCAAACTTTACAAGATCCGTTCTTGAATTCTCTCCGCAAAGAACGTATTCCTGTTTCTATTTTCCTTGTGAACGGTATTAAATTACAAGGTCATATCGAGTCTTTTGACCAATACGTTGTATTATTAAAAAATACCGTAAGCCAAATGGTTTACAAGCATGCTATTTCAACTGTTGTGCCAGCGCGTAATCCACGTCCAGCGGGTGCTCCAGCAGGTGCACAAGGTGGCTTTGGTGGTCAGGGCGGTGGCTTCGGTGGTGGTCAAGGCGGCGGCTTTGGTGGTCAGGGCGGTGGCTTTGGTGGTCAAGGCGGTGGCTTTGGTGGTCAAGGCGGTGGCTTTGGTGGTCAAGGTGGCTTTGGTGGTCAAGGCGGCTTCGGTGGTCAAGGTGGCTTCGGTGGTCAAGGCGGCTTCGGTAGTCAATCAGCACCAAGCTTCGACAACGATACTAAATTCGAAGACACTCAAGACGATGACAATAATCGTTGAGATGTAATATAAAAAAAGGCCTCCTCAGAGGCCTTTTTTTAATTTATATGCAGAATTTAAAAAGCCCTGTTATTTTAACAGGGCTTTTGTTGGACTCATTTATTTCTTGGCTAATTCTGGGTCTTTAATTTCAACATACGCGTTACCCCGTACTTCACGTAACCAGCTGTCTAGCTCAGTATCAAATTGACGTTCACCTAGAATCTGGCGTGCCATGCGTTCTTGGTACTCGTTCGTCATGTCCTGCTGACGCGTTTCGGTGACTTGTAGAATATGCCAGCCAAATTGTGTCTGAAAAGGCTCGCTGATTTGCCCAACAGGGGTATTTTTCATTTTCTCTTCGAACTCAGGAACCATGACACCTGGATTCACCCAACCCAAACTTCCTCCATCACGTGCAGAGCCTGGATCATTGGAAAAAGTTGCAGCAAGTACAGCGAAGTCTTCACCCGCTTTCAAACGATTATAAATATTTTCAATAATCTGCTTGGCATTGTCTCTGCTGACGACTTCAGAAGGTTGGATCAGGATGTGGCGGGTTTGATATTGAGGTACGATAGCACGCTGCTCGCTATTTTTCCGTTCAATGAGTTTAATCAGATGGATACCATCACGTAATGGAATCAATGCGCTCGTCTGGCCCGCCTGTAAGGCAGCTGCCTGAGCAGCCAGTTCTGCCGGGATTTCTGCAAGATTGCGGAATCCCATATCAGCACCTTCCACCTGAATGCCATTATTACTGTATTGCTTGTTAATCGTAGCAACATCATTACTGTTTTGTAGTGCTGTTCTGACTTGTTGAGCAGTGGCTTGTGCCGTCTGGTCTTGTCCGGTTGCTGAAATTCGCACGTGGATCAAGTGAACCTGATTACCCAATGCTGCTTGGCCTTGCGGTGATTTCAAAAAGTTTGCAACATCTTGGTCACTGATTTTGATACGTGACATCACCTGTTGCTGACGCAACTGGTTAATTGCCAGATCATCGGCAATACGACTACGTAACGCGGCATAACTACCAGGTTCTTGTGCATCTAATTTTTGTTGTAATTCTTCTAAGGAGCTAGCCTTGAATTGCTGAGCAACTTTTAAAACGGTTTCATTCAGTGCACGTTCATCGGCCTTGAGACCATAACGTTTAACTTGCTGTAGTTCAGCTTGGCGTAGAATTAGTTTTTCTAAGGCTTGCTGCTCAAGTATTGATTGAGGGGGAAGGGTTTGGTTTTGTTGTTTTGACTGGTAATTGGTTTCTGCAAGCAGCTGGTTTAAATCACTACGTAAAATGACACTGTTATCAACCACAGCAATTACTTCGTCATTGGCTGGTTGAGCGAATGATGGAGTAGAAACTGAAATGCAAAGTGCGAGCGTGGTTGCTTTAAAAAACTGTTGAATATACTTCGTTTTCATTAACGTTGTGTCCAAGATTGATTAATTTTATTAAATCCTAATACGCGACTTTCCAGCAAAGAGGCTAATTTGTTGTTGAAACCACCCAATCCTTTAAGCGTGAGTTCAGCCATGATGGCACGTTTCGCTTTAACGTTCGGATCGTTTACATTGTCGAGATCGTTATAATACGAGCGACCATATACAGAAATTGCCCAACAGCAGGATTCATAATTTACGCCGAGTAGATATTCACGTGCGACATTATTGTCGAGGTCATACTGAACATGGCCCATCATACGCCAGTTGTTGTGAACTGGTTGTATAAACGATGCAACCACTTGATCATAGTACTTCTGACGGTCAATAATCTCTCTGCGGTTAAAATAGCCTAAGTTATATAAATTGCCGCGTTCACCCGTATAATAAACTTGAAAATCCCGTTGAGCATTGTCTCCATTTTCCATCCAGGCAGAATTGCCACTGATAGTGAAGTTTTGTGATAACTGACTGGATAGACTGACGATTGGTCCGGTGCGGCGTTCAGATTGGATATTATCCTCTTGGTTCAAGAGTACACGACGGTCTTCAAAATAATAGCTTTGCCCGATACTGGCTTTTAAACGCTCCAAACCTGCAGGATCAAAAAGGCTATAGCTCAGACCGAGCGAGAGGAAGTTGTTGTCATCTAAACGGTCATGGCCATAAAAGCGGTAGGGATTGAACAACTGATCATAACTAATTGAGGCAGATGTGGTATCGAAGTTTGGATAACCATTTTGATTTTCATAAGGTGCATAGGCATAGAATGCACGAGGTGACAAAGTCTGCAAAAATTTGCCGTCACGTTCAAATGTTAGCCCAGTATCCAAAGTGAACTGTGGCACGATGGTCGATGTATCGGCATTATTGGTATCTGATTTGCGATCGGCAAAGGTATTAATGCTGCGCACCGAGACTTCCGGAATGATAAATGACCATGGCGTGCGATAGTTGTAGCGTACGGCAAACTGGTTGTAGATTCGGGTACCCTCATTTGCGGTAGTCGTATTATCAATGGACTTTTTGAAATAAGCGGTATCGTTATTAAATTCGTACTCTAAACCTTGAGGATTGCCAGTGACATAATTGAGTAAAAATTGTGGCAAGCGTGCATAAGGTCGGTCTTCGACAGGAATAGTTTTATCCAGTGTTTGGAAATCTTCAACTTTTAGCTGTGCTTTTAGCCCCGGAATACCATTTTTATAGTTTAACTCCCAAGCACGACGTAGATTTAGTTCGGTCTTTGAATTGGGGTTGTTATTGAGGTCGGCAAAATAATCTTTATCGGATGCGTAGTTGTATTCAAGATTGGTTGAAAGGGTATTGTTGATTTGCCAGTTATGTAAAAAGTGCAAGTCTTTACGGTCTTGATCATTGTATTCTGCATCTGATGGCAAATAGCCCCCCCAGAGCATTCCTTGACCAAAATTTTCTGTTAAATAACGAAATTCACCTTCGATCATCGCACCGCGCCCACCGAGATAACGTGGAGTGAGCGTGGCATCATAATGAGGTGCTAGATTCAGATAAATCGGTACCGCAATCTGAGCACCACCATCATTGGTATAACCAAAACTTGGATTAAGAATCCCGGTAGTGCGACGGTCATCAATCGGGAAATTAAAGTAAGGCACAGCCATTACCGGCGTATTTTTAATATAAAGTTTGGTGTTACGGGTTACACCACGCCCTGTATCCTGATCAAGCACAATGCGATCTGCCTGAATTTTCCAAGTGGGACTTTGATCGGGTGGACAGGTACTGTAAGTCGCATTTTCTAAGACCGCAACGGTCGGTGATATACGGGCAATCTTGTCGGCATGGCCATGCGCATGTTGCTGTTCAGCAATATAAAAGCTGTTGTTGAGATCCCCGATCTGAGTACGCAGGTTGTAGTTGATCTGATCACTTTGTGCGAGTAAGCCGCCTTGAGCCATTTGCACTCGTCCTTCGGCTTTGGCAAAGGTCTGGGTTTTATCCAAAGTGATCTTATCTGCACGGATCATGCGGCCCTGCTGGTCAATCACAACATTGCCTTCGAGTACAGAGTCTCCTAAAGGATTGTAGTGACCATAATCCGCGGTAATGGTTGAGGTGGTTTGCTCAGGATCCAATGTTTCGGATGACGGTTGAATCGGAGTGACCCATGCACCTTGACAATACTGTGAGCTGAAACCATTTTGTCGTTGTTGTGCTTCTGGTGCCGACTTGTCGACATAATACTGCTCAAAAAAAGCTTGCCCCGGGTAAGCTTCTTGCAATGTGTCTTGTAATTGTTCGTTATTGAGTGTTGACACTGTTTCTGTTGACGCAGCATAGCTTGATATCGAGCTACCACAGAGTAGGGTCAAAATAGCAGTCGCTAAAGGATTAAATTTAAACTGATGCTTCATTTGTCTCATTAACCAAGTATGCTTTTCGCAATTAATTATTGTCGCATCATAGAGAAAAACTTGATAAGTGGCTACACTTAAGACTTTAAAAAACTCAGCCTGTTTTAGATTTTATTGCAAATGAATACACAACGCGAACAATTGATACATACGTGGGTTAGCTCTGTTCTTGCTTCAGATCAGTTTGAGATCAATTTCTTGCCAGGCGATGCCAGCTTTCGTCGTTACGCCCGCATCCAGCTCAATAATAAAACCTTGATGTTGATGGACGCACCACCAGAAAAAGAAGATGTCAGACCTTTTGTTAAAATCGCCGAGTTTTTAGGACAACATGAAGTTCGTGTCCCGCAGATTTTGGCCAAAGATGAACAAAATGGTTTTTTATTGCTTGAAGATTTTGGCGACACACTGCTTTCAACCTTGTTGAATGAGATTAGTGTCGATCATTACTATTTGCAAAGTTTTAAACAGCTGATCGAACTCCAGCAAATTGATGCAGCTGCGAGTCAGTTACCCGCCTATAGCTACGAGAAGCTATTGACTGAAATGCATCTGCTTACTGAATGGATGTTGCCTTCTTTGCAGATTGAAATCACTCAAGATGAGCAAGTGATCATTGAACAGGCATTCGATTTCTTGGCCAAAGCTGCACTGGCACAGCCACAAGTGATTGTACACCGTGATTTTCATAGCCGTAACCTGATGAAAATTGCTGGTGAACAAGAGTTGGGTGTGATTGATTTTCAGGATGCTGTAATTGGTGCTTATACTTATGACTTGATTTCAATTACTCGGGATGCCTATGTACAGTGGAATGCGGATCGTGTGTATCGTTGGTTTAAGATGTTTTATGAATTGCTGCCAGAAACGGCAACCCAGAACCACAGTTTTGAACAATTCAAACGTGAAGCCGATTTGATGGCGATTCAGCGCCATATTAAAATCTTGGGTATTTTTGTCCGTCTGTTCGAACGTGATGGTAAGTCAGGTTATTTGAAAGATTTACCGCGCGTGATGTGGTACTTACTACAAGAAAGCCAAGGTTATGCTGAGTTAGAAGCTTTTATTCAGTTTATCCAGCAGCGTGTTATGCCTAAATTTGTAGAAAAATATGGTGTCTATGAGGTGGTTGCCTGATGAAAGCCATGATTCTCGCGGCAGGTCTAGGCAACCGGATGCGACCTTTAACGCTGCATACCCCAAAACCACTGCTACAGGTTGCAGACAAGCCACTGATTGTTTGGCATATCGAAAAGCTGCAAAAAATGGGTGTGAATCAGATTGTCATCAATACCGCATGGTTAGGAGATAAACTGGCAGCCGCTTTGGGCGATGGTTCTCAGTTCGGTGTGGAAATTCTCTGGTCACATGAAGGTGAGGGGCTGGAAACTGCCGGTGGGATTATCCGTGCTTTACCTTTGCTGGGAGATGATCCGTTTATTCTGGTGAATGGTGATGTCTGGAGCACCATGGACTTTGCACCCTTGCAGCAGATTGAATTGCATCGTGATCTTGCACATCTGGTGTTTGTACCTAATCCTGTACAGCATCCGCAAGGTGATTTTCATCTGTTAGACGGACGTGCTTATACCTTTGAACAGCAGAAAGCCGGTGAAGCATTAACTTATAGTGGTATTGCGGTTTTGTCCCCAGAAATGTTTTATGGTTTAGAGCAGGGTAAACGACCATTGGCACCGCTGTTAAGACAGGCTATGCATGATGAGCGAGTGGCTGCAGAAAAAATGCAAGGCAGCTGGGTTGATGTTGGCACCCCTGAGCGATTAAGTGCACTGGATCAACAAATTCGTCAGGGTCTATACGATTAAGTGCATATTCGCTAGACGTTCACTACTGTTCCACGCTGAATAAATCGGTATACTTCATTAAATTTTTTGAGATGTTGACTATCTATGCACCCTTTTTTTCAAGAGTTAAAGCAGGGAAGTCAAGCACTTGGCTTGAATTTGAGCGACGAAGCTTTAGGTTTATTATTAAAATATCAAGATGCCTTGGTGTTGTGGAACAAGGCTTATAACCTGACGGCGATTCGTGATCCGAAAGAAATGCTGGTGAAACATCTGCTGGACAGTCTCTCGATCTTGAAAGACTTGCCTGCAGGCCGCCTGCTCGATATCGGTACCGGCGGTGGGATGCCGGGTATGATTATTGCCTTGTGTCAGCCGGAACGACAGTGCGTGCTACTGGACTCCAATGGCAAGAAAATCCGTTTCTTGAAGCAGTTTATTGCTGATCTGAAACTAAAAAATGTGATTGCCGTGCAAACGCGTGTGGAAAACGAAGACAGTATTCGCGAGTTAGGGCAGTTTGATGTGATTACAAGCCGCGCTTTTGCTTCTTTGCTTGATTTTGTGGATGCCTCCAAACCGTATATGCACGAAAAAACCATTATTGCTGCAATGAAGGGCTTGGTTCCACAGGATGAGATTGAACAGTTGCAAGCAGAATTTTCCTGCAAGGTGATTGAGTTGGCTGTCCCGCGACTCGATGAACAGCGTCATTTATTGTTATTAGAACGTATTTAATTCATTTGAAGGATTGGGGTTACCATGGCTCAGATTATTGCAATTGCGAACCAGAAAGGTGGCGTAGGTAAAACCACAACCGCAGTGAATTTGGCTGCATCACTGGCCGTATTGAAAAAACGTGTGCTGTTGGTGGATATGGATTCCCAAGGCAATGCCACAATGGGCTCCGGCATCCAGAAAAATGATTTACTGTATTCGGTGACAGATGTCTTGCTCGGTGAAGTACCGATTGAAACGGCGATCAGTAAAGCTGAAGTTGGTTATAAAGTGTTGGGTGCCAACCGTGAATTGGCCGGTGTGGAGCTGGCAATTGCAGAGCAGGAAGGACGTGAATTTATTTTACGTGAAGCCTTGAACCAGATTCGTGATGATTTTGACTACATCATTGTCGATTGTGCACCTAGTTTAAGCCTGATCACTATTAATGCCTTGGCTGCAGTCGACGGTGTGATGATCCCGATGCAGTGCGAATATTATGCTTTGGAAGGTTTGGCTGATTTAACTCAGACGATTGACCGTATCCAGCAAGCCTTAAATCCGGAGCTGCAAATTATTGGTGTATTACGCACCATGTATGATGCGCGTAACGCACTAACTAGGGATGTGTCGGCAGAACTTGAGCAATATTTTGGCAAGAAACTCTATGATACCGTTATTCCGCGTAATGTCCGTTTGGCGGAAGCACCAGCGCATGGTTTGCCGATTATTTATTTTGAAAAAAGCTCGAAAGGAGCGGTCGCTTATCTGAATCTGGCGGCTGAGATGTTAAAGAAGACTAAAGCGAAAAAAGGGATGCAAGCATGACCATTAAAAAACGTGGACTGGCCAAAGGCCGTGGTTTAGATGCCTTGCTTGGTTCCATTCAAAAAGAAAAACTTCAACTCGAAGCGCAAAGTTTGGATCATGGTCAGTTGAAACAGATGAATGTGCATCTGTTAAAGCGCGGCGCTTATCAGCCACGCCGTTTTATCAATGAACAAGACTTGCAAGAGCTTGCGGCGTCGATTGAAAAACATGGCGTGATGCAGCCGATTGTGGTTCGTCCGGTCGATGATGAAAAACATCCTTATGAAATTATTGCGGGTGAACGCCGTTGGCGTGCAGCTCAACTGGCGGGTCTGAGTGAAATTCCGGCCATTGTGCGCGAGCTGAATGATCAGGTTGCGATTGCTCTGGCATTAATTGAGAATATTCAGCGTCAGGATTTAAACCCGATAGATCAGGCTTTGGCCTTGCAGCGTTTTCATGATGAGTTCGGTTTAAGTCATCAAGAAATTGCAGATACAGTCGGTAAAGCACGTACTACGGTGAGTAATTTTTTACGTTTATTGAGTCTGGCTGAACCGGTGAAAGATTTCATGCAGCAAGGTTTGCTGGATATGGGACATGCCCGTGCGATTTTGACACTTAAGGCCAAGGACCAGTTGGCGGTTGCAGAGATGGTGATAGAGAAAAGCCTATCCGTACGTCAGACGGAACAGTTGGTCCGTGACTGGAATATGCCAAAAGAAGATAAAGCCAAAACTACGGTCTCATCTGACTTGCAACAGTTAACGCAAAAACTGACCGAACGTTTTGGGGCTGAAGTCAAAATTGACCATAACAAGCAGGGTAAAGGTAAGTTGGTCATTCACTATCATTCATTGGATGAACTGGATGGTATTTTGAATATCTGTTTGGCTGAATAAAACATCATGTCCCTCTTTATGAGGGAATTTTAACTTTGGGGAAGCAAGATGTGGGAACTGGTTAAAGCGGGTGGCTGGCTGATGCTGCCATTAGTTTTGTGTTCGATTTTTACTGTGGCGATCGCAGTTGAACGGTTTATTCGGTTAAAGAAATCAGCCATTTTACCTCAAACTTTACTGCTTGAGTCAGCCCAATCTTTACCACAAGTCCTCAGTGTGTTGGAACAAAATCCGCAATTACAAAGCACAACGTTGGGGCGGATTTTGCATGCTGGACAGCAGGCGCAGGATCAGACTGAGCAGTTTGCGCGTGCGCAGATGGAAGCAGTGGCCTCCAAAGAAATTGGCTATCTGGAAAAAAACATTAACTTTCTAGGAACCCTGAGTGCTGTTGCACCCTTACTGGGGCTTTTGGGGACGGTGCTCGGGATTATTGAATCATTTTTGGTGATTGATCTGGGGTCAACCAGTAATCCCACCTTGATGATTCCCGGTATTTCTAAGGCATTAATTACAACGGCTGCGGGGATGCTGATCGCGATTCCAGCATTATTTGCTTACCGTTATTTTCAGCGTTTAGTGATGGAATATGTTGCCGAACTAGAACAACAATCGACGTTGTTTCATGCAGCCTTGTTCTATCAACGCCCCAAGGCTGCACAAAGCTTGATCAAGCAGGCCAGTTGATTGGGTGAACTCTGATGAAATTTAAACGTTCTCAACAGGTTGAAGATATTCCGATTAACCTGACTCCCATGATTGACTGTTTGTTGTTTATTCTGGTGTTTTTGTTGCTTTCCACCACGTTTAATCAGCCAAGCCGGTTGAACTTGACCTTGCCGGATGCGCAAGGTGTACCACCAAAACAATATGACCATAAAATTGAAGTCATGGTAGACTCGTCCGGGCATTATGCAGTCAATGGTCAGGCACTTTCGAGTCAGGAAGTGGCCGATTTGAGCACAGCCATTAAACAGGTTGCACAGGAGCGTCGTGATTTGATGTTTGTGATTGCAGCAGATGCTAAGGCGAGTCATCAGGATGTGATCCGGGTGATGGATGTTGCAGGTCAACTGGGCTTTGTGAATGTCAATATCAGTACCAAAGTACCATCTCGAGGTTATTAGTGAATCAGGATCTTAAGGTTTATTTTCGTCTCTTAGCGTATCTAAAACCCTATTGGGGCGCAGCCTTATTGGTACTCGTTGGATTTGGTTTGAATGCCGCCACAGAAGTTTCTGTGGCAAAATTATTAGAGTATATTATTAATGCAATTCAGCAGCAAAATCAGCAGAATCTGGATTGGTTTCCATTTCTAGTTGTTTTGCTGATTTTTTTTCGTGGTTTAGGCCTGTTTGTGGGTGGTTATTACACTGCCGTTATCTCTAGAAGTTTGATTTTTCAGATTCGTCAGGAAGTATTTGCCAAGCTGCTTGGGCTACCAGCACAATATTATCTGGAAAATTCTAGTGGCCAAATCACTGCCAAGATTATGTATAACGTCGAACAATTGACTGCAGCATCGACAGAATCTATCAGGACCTTGGTGCAGCAGGGCTTTATTACGATTGGCTTGCTGGGATATTTGTTGTATAGCAACTGGCGTTTGACTCTTTGTATTTTAGTATTTGCCCCATTAATCGGTTTGCTGATTAGAAAAGCAGCCAAACGCATGCGTAAACTTTCTCAGCAAGTACAAACCACGATGGGTGATATTAATCATGTGGTGCAAGAAAGTGTCAATGGTAATGCAGTGGTCAAGGGCTTTGGTGGGGAGGCCTTTGAACAACAACGTTTTTATCATTATTCGAATGAAAACCTGAAACGCGGCCTGAAAATGGTGGTCGTGCAACAGATGAACAGCCCGATTGTTCAGCTGATTATGGCGATTGCCCTCAGTATTATCATCTGGCTAGCTTTGCGTCCACAGATTCTAGGAGACACCTCTGCTGGTGAATTCGTGGCCTATATCACGGCCGCAGGTTTGTTGGCTAAGCCGATTAAGGCACTGACGGATATCAATGAAAAATTACAGCGTGGTATGGCGGCTGCCTATTCTGTTTTTGAGCTGCTGGATACACCTTCAGAAACAAATACAGGACAACTTACACCTGTTTTGAAGGGTGATATTGATTTCAAACAGGCAAGTTTGACTTATTCAGATGGCTCTAAAGCGATTGAAAATTTTAGTTTGCATGTGAAGGCGGGAGAAACAGTCGCATTGGTAGGGCGTTCTGGCGCTGGTAAAAGTTCGCTGGTAAATTTATTGGTCCGTTTTCAGGAACTCAGTGCGGGTCATATTCTGCTAGATCAGATTGATATACAAGAGATCGAGCTGACTAGCTTGCGTTCTCAGATCGCCATGGTCAATCAACAGGTGGTTTTGTTTGATCGCACAGTGCGTGAAAATATTGCTTATGGTCAGCTGCAAGATGCAACAGATGAGCAGATTATTGCCGCTGCAAAAGCAGCTTATGCACATGATTTTATTATGCAATTACCTAAAGGATACGATACTCCGCTAGGTGCACAGGGGTTGAGTTTATCCGGCGGTCAGCGTCAGCGTATTGCCATTGCACGTGCCATTTTGAAAAATGCACCGATCTTGATTCTGGATGAGGCAACCAGTGCTTTGGATAACGAGTCAGAACACTTTATTCAAAAAGCATTTGATGAAGCAATGCAGGATCGTACGACCATCGTGATTGCACACAGGCTGTCAACGATTGAAAATGCAGACCGTATTGTAGTAATGGACAAGGGACAAATTTTGGAGCAAGGAACGCATAGTGAATTGATGGCGAAGCAGGGTGCTTACTATCAATTGCATCAGCGTAACTTTGAGGAAAAATAACCATGTCTTTGGCACAATTAATTCAGGATGCTTGGAATCAGCAAGCCAGATGGCTTGTGCTCTTGCGTCCCCTGTCTTGGTTGTATCGTGCCGGTTTTGTGTTGAACCGTAAGCTGTATCAGTCTGGAATTAAATCGGTTTATCAATCTCCTGTCCCGGTCATGGTGATTGGGAACATTACGGTGGGTGGTAGTGGTAAAACACCGCTGTTAATTCAGTTGGTGAAATATCTGCAAACCCATGGCATCCGGGTGGGAGTGATTAGTCGGGGATATGGAGCGAAAGGTCCATTTCCTGCTTTGGTGAGCGCAGACTCGGATCCTGAAAATGTCGGTGATGAGCCTGCCTTGATTGTGCAGGCCACGCATGTACCGATGGCGGTGGGTCCAAACCGCCAACTCAGTATTGACCTCCTCCTGCAACAACAGTCACTAGATTTGATTATCAGTGATGATGGCCTGCAGCACTGGGCGCTGGCGCGTCAGCTTGAATGGATCGTGTTGGATAAAAATCGTGGTTTGGGTAATGAAAAACTGTTGCCAGAAGGCTACTTGCGTGAGCCGCCATGCCGTTTAAAAACCGGTACAGTGATTGAACACTCTGCTACACCGCAAACCAAACTGCATATGCACCTAGCAGCAGCTGAGCCATATTTGCTTAATCCGCGAGATCAGCATCAGTCAGTTTTTAATCCGCAAGAAAATTTTTACGCGGTGGTTGGGATCGGTTTTCCACAACGTTTCTATCAAACCCTTGAGTCGATGGGTGTGCAACAATTTCAGTGTCATGAGTTTCCGGATCATCATGATTACGAAATTGAGGATTTGCAATTTGGGGATGCCGGGCCGATTATCACCACAGAAAAAGATGCGGTGAAATTATTACCTCTATTAAAACAGTTTCCAGAAAACTATCGTGAGATTTGGGTGGTTCCCGTAGAGGCGGTGTTATCTCCAGACTGTTATCAAGTTTTACATCAGCAGCTCCAGTCACTCGGTCTGCATATTGCTTAAGGTTCAGCCATGAAACATATCGTTATTCCTGCGCGTTTTTCCAGTTCCCGCTTGCCGGGGAAACCACTGTTAGAGATTCATGGTCGTGCCATGATTTTGCGTGTTGTCGATCAGGCAAAAAAAGTGCAGGGATTTGACGATTTATGTGTTGCTACGGATGATGAGCGTATCGCTGATCTATGTCGAGCAGAAGGAATAGATGTTGTACTCACGCGTGCCGATCATCCATCTGGGACTGACCGTTTAAGCGAAGTTGCACAAATGAAAGGCTGGGATAGCGATGATATTATTGTGAACGTGCAGGGTGATGAGCCGTTATTGCCGGCACAATTGGTCCAGCAAGTTGCTCAACTGTTGGTGGACAAGCCAAATTGTTCAATGTCGACCTTATGTGAACCGATTCATCGACTGGATGAATTCCAGCGTGACAGTATTGTAAAGGTCGTCATGTCAAAACAGAATGAAGCCCTGTATTTTAGCCGTGCAGGCATTCCCTATGACCGTGATGGTGCCAAACATGCTGAACCCGCTTTGCATGCACATGCTTATCGCCATTTGGGTTTATACGCCTATCGTGTGAAGCTTTTGCAAGAATACGTCAGCTGGGAAATGGGTACGCTTGAGCAACTGGAAAGTCTGGAGCAATTACGTGTTCTTGAAAATGGCCATCGTATCGCGATTGCTGTTGCACAAGCGAACCTTCCGCCGGGTGTTGATACGCAGGCAGATCTTGACCGGCTGAATGCAATGGATATTGCATATTTTCAATGATGGCTTGATCTTATGTTTGACCCCGAAATTCCCTCACAAGTCTATCCTTGGCAGCAGCAGGTCTGGCAGACGTTGACCAGTCGTTTTCCCTTGCTGGGTCATGGTTTATTGTTTTATGGTAAGCCGGGATGTGGTAAGGAATCATTTGCACAGCACTTCTTGAGTTGGGTGCTGTGCCTGCATAAGCAGTCGAATGGACCGTGCGGCGAGTGTGCGAGTTGCCAGTGGATCAAGTCAGATACACATCCGAATTATGTGCATATCAGTACCGATGAAGAAAATAAAAAACAAAATGCCAAGATCAAGATTGAGAAAATTCGTGATCTTTTGCCATTTGTACAGCAAACGGGCGAAGGTTGGCGTGTCGTTGTGATTGAGCCGGCAGAGGCCCTGAATATGGCTTCTGCCAATGCGCTACTCAAAACACTCGAGGAACCGGGTGAGCGTGTGGTGATCATTTTACTGGCGGATCATTATCTGAAGTTGCCAGCCACGATTCGCAGCCGTTTACAACATTTTGCCTTGGATCGTTTGAGTTCAGGGCAATTACAAGAATATCTTCAACAACATTTGCAAGATGTCTCAGCCGAACGTTTACAGCTGTTGAGCCAGTTGGCCAATCAGATGCCGTTACGTGCGATTGAACTGGCACAAAGTGAATGGATCCAACAACGACAGGATTTTATCCAAGACTGGCAGAAGCTGGTACAACAAAAAAATCAACCGATGACTTTATCCAGTAAATGGACAAAATTGCTCAATTTCACGGATTTTATCCAGATGTTTGAATACTTGTTGTGTGATTTGATTTGTGTCAAGCTGCAGCAGAATATCAAAAATATTGATCTCGACTTTTCTGTACTGCAAAGTCAATATTCGTTGGAAATCTTGTTTGAGTTGTATGCTGAAATGCAGCAGGGTAAACGCTTTGTTGAGCAGAATGTACAAACCAATCTGATTCTTGATCAGTTATTTATAAAACTCATGAATGTTTAAAATAATAGGGGAAATTTCATGCAACCACGTATGGGCGGTATTATTCAGGCTAATATTCCTGATCGTGCAACTTTGCAAGCCAGTTATATGCCTTTTGTGCAGGGTGGTGGTTTATTTGTTCCTTCCAAACATCCCGTTAAGCTTGGGGAAGAAGTTTTTGTACTAGCCACTTTGCCTGAGCAAACCCAGAAAATTCCTTTAACCGGCAAGGTGGTGTGGATCTCTCAAAAGCAGATCGGTATTAAACCACAAGGTTTTGCAATTCAGCTCAGTGGTGAAAAAGGCATCTATTACAAATCGGAAGCCGAAAAATTATTGGCGGGTAGTATGTCTCTGGATCGTCCAAGCTATACCATGTAATGCTATTTTAAATTTTACCAAGGAAATTTTGTGTTTGTAGATACTCATTGTCATTTAACCATGCTTGATCTCAGGCCGTATGATGGTGATCTTGATCAGGCATTGGCGCAGGCGCGTGCAGCGGGCGTGTCGAAATTCATGGGTATCTCGGTGGATTTGGAAGATCATCTTGCCCTGGCAGAGATTGCTGCACGACATTCAGACGTAGGTTATACCATTGGCGTACACCCTTGCGAAGATGCCGCTGTTATGGCGCGCGCCAGCGTGGAGTATCTGGCTGAATTGGCACAAGCTGATCAGGTTTGGGCGTTGGGGGAAACCGGACTGGATTATTATCACAGCACAGATTTTGTCATGGAACAGAAAGCCTGTTTTGCCCGTCACATTCAGGCCGCTCAATTAGTCAAAAAGCCCGTCGTCGTTCATACTCGTGCAGCGAAGCACGATACTGTGGACATCATTCGTGCCGAACAGTCCAATCACGGCATTTTGCACTGCTTTACGGAAGATTGGGAAACCGCGAAAGCAGTACTGGACTGTGGCTATTACATTTCTTTTTCTGGCATTATTTCATTCAAAAATGCGCAAGATTTACGTGATGTTGCCAAGCAAGTGCCCCTGGATCGGCTACTTATTGAAACAGACAGTCCCTATCTGGCACCTGTGCCTTATCGGGGCAAGACCAATGAGCCAAAATATGTGCCTTATGTAGCCAAAGCGCTGGCTGATGTATATGATAAGTCTCTTGAGGAGATGGCATTTATTACCACTCAGAACTTTGAAAATCTCCTTAAATTACAGTAAATATCACATGAATCAAATAAGCAGCTAAGAGAGTAATCGCGTGAAGATGGATCGTCAGGCTCAGTTTCGGGCAAGGGAAGCACTGATTTTTCAGGTGGCTGAGCAACTATTATTGGAAAATGGCGAATCAGGTATGACGCTGGATGCTTTGGCTGCAGAGCTTGATCTGGCAAAAGGGACGCTTTACAAGCACTTTCAGAGTAAAGATGAGCTATACATGTTGCTGATTATCCGGAATGAACGCATGTTGCTGGATATGATGCGGGATAAGAATAAAAGTTTTCCGGAGTTGCTGGCCTATTTTATGCTGCATCATTTGCATCATCCGGAACGCACTGTGTTATTTCATCAGATTGAAGAGCGTCTTTCGATTACTGGTCAGGGGATTCACCAGTTATTTAGTGAGCTGTATCAGATCCGCAGACAGCGTATGCGTATGATTATTGAAATGACTGACGAATATTTGCAGTCCATTTCAAGTCAGATGTCAGTGCGTGATTATCTCGCGGCCATCTGGTCGATGACCCATGGTACAGCTGCGATTTTAAATTCCAGCTTTTATCAACGCTATCTGGGAGCGCGTGATACTTTGCGCGTGGCGTGCATTGAGCAAGTATTGGCTTTGCCAAAGCAAACAGCACTGTAAATTTTCTCAATTTAAAGTGACCTTTCTATTTTCAGGTAAGGCGATTGTGAATTGGTATTTTAAAGTGTATATAACGCCGATTTTCCAGAGATTGTTGCTGCTTAAGGTGCGCTGTGTTTTGAAATAACTGTGCTAACAAATTTCATCACAGTAGATGTATTTTGCCAATTAATGCAAACGTTAAAATAAATGCTAAGTTTTGCAGTTTTGCTTTATAATCCTAATTAATGACTATTAAGCATCTCTTTGGCGCATGTTAATTCGTAAGTTATTTAAGTTTGAAAATGCTCATATTGTGCGTAACTGCACTTCGGATCGTTGTAAGCGTTCGATTCATGGTCACAGTTACAAGGTAGAGTTGTTGCTTAAAGCTTCGAAGCTCGATCATGGCCAAATGGTTTATGATTTCGGCTTGCTGAAGGGTGTGATTAAAGATATTTTTGACAGTTTTGATCATGCGATCTGCTTTTGGCAGCAAGATGATCCAAATTATATTCAAGCCTGCAAACAATTTAGTGCACGTTGGGTGTCATTGCCGGTTTCACCCTCTGCAGAACAGTTTTCTCGTATCTTCTTCTTTTTAGCTCAGCAAGTGTTGCAATCTACCATTACTGAAAATGGTGAGGGAGATGTATCGGTTTATTCTGTCATTGTGCATGAAACAGATACAGGCTATGCCCAGAGTTTCTTAGAAGATATTGAGAATCAGCAGATGGGAATTTTGCATTTGGACCAGATTGAGTTCTCAGAACAGGTGCAAGCTGAGTGGGCTGATCCTCATATGTATGAAAAGCTTAAACAAGGAATCAAATTCCAGAACCCAGCAGTCGAGTTACAAGTTAAGGTTTAACTTTGTCTCGATAGAATGAATTTAGGGATGAATCAGGATGCAATTAACTGCAGAACAGCAGGCCAAACTCGATAAAGTACATTTAGATGATAGCTGGAAATATCATCTAGCAGATTTTCTGCTTGGCCCGACCATGGAGCAGTTACGCAACTTTTTATTGGCGGAGAAAAAAGCCGATAAAGTGATTTATCCACCCAGTTCACTGATCTTTAATGCCTTAAATACCACCCCTTTACACGCAGTGAAGGTGGTGACTTTAGGACAAGATCCTTATCATGGTCCTAATCAGGCACATGGTTTGAGTTTTTCAGTGCAGCGAGGAGTGGCATTACCTCCCTCTTTGCGTAATATTTTTCATGAATTGCATACCGATCTCGGTATGCCGGTTCCATCGCATGGGGATCTAACGCGATGGGCTCAACAAGGGGTGTTGCTGCTTAATAGTGTTCTGACTGTTGAGGCAGGGCAGCCGACTTCACATCAAAAACGGGGTTGGGAAGATTTTACTGACCAGGTGATTGATGTATTAAATGAGCAAAGAGAGCATCTGGTTTTCATCTTGTGGGGAGCCTATGCTCAGCGGAAGGGACAACGCATCGATCGCAGTAAACATCTGGTACTGACAGCGGCACATCCATCGCCTTTGGCAGCCAACCGTGGTGGTTTCTTCGGTTGTCGTGTATTCTCGAAAGCAAATAATTATCTGAAACAAAATGGCATTGAGCCTATAGATTGGCAGCTGGACGCATGACACATTCTCCCGACTTAAACCGTTATCATCCGGACTTAATTGTTGAAGAAGCAAAAAATGGCTGGCGCGTGGTTCGCCTGAATCGGCCTAAATCTTTACACGCTCTGGATGAGTCGATTGTAACCGCGCTTTTGCGGGTCTTTGAAGATTTTCACCATGATGATCAGGTGAAAGCCATCTGGCTAGATTCCACCACTCCAAAAGCCTTTTGTGCGGGTGGTGATGTACGTAAATTGCGTCAACTGGTGATTAATCAGGAAGTCGAGGCGGCCAACAAGTTTTTTGAGCAGGAATATGCGCTCGATTTATTGTTGCATAACTATGCCAAACCTGTGCTGGTTTGGGGCGAAGGTTATGTAATGGGTGGCGGTCTGGGGTTGTTTATGGCTGCGCCTTTCCGCTTGGTGACGCCACATTCTCGCTTGGCGATGCCTGAAATCAACATTGGTTTATATCCAGATGTAGGGGCCACTCGTTTCTTGGCAGATCGTGGTTCGATTGGCTTGTTTACCGGGTTAACCGGATCCATTATGACCTCGGCAGGGGCGTATGGTATTGGATGGGCAACCCATATCTGTGATACACACCGAGATGTTGTATTGCAGAAAGTGATTGATATTGATTGGAATCATTACCCAGCAGGTGATTTTCGTGCCATTGATGACACCCTGAACAGTTTACATCGTCCGGTAGCGCCAGGACCTTTGCAAAATTCGCTGGATGTCATCTATAGCGTGTGCCGTGGTGTAGATTTTAAATATGATTATGAAGCCATTATTGGCTTAAATGATGCACGCAGTGATTGGTTACGTCAAGCGAGTGAAAACTTGCAGAAAGGTTCACCTGCAACAGCGGCACTTACGTGGTTGTTATGGCAATGGGGCAAGCAGGTCCATTCCTGGAATGAAGTGTTTGAGTTGGAATTGCAGATTTCGGATTGGAAGATTCGCCATACCGACTTTGTTGAAGGCGTTCGCGCACGCTTGGTAGATAAAGATCTTTCACCTGAATGGAAAACCTATTCGGAATTGAGCCTGAAAGGGATCTTGGGAGATTGTCCACCTGTCACAAGCATTGCGAGCTGGAATACTTTGTTGAAGCAGTATGGTGTGATTGACTGATTTCGTGATGGCTGAACCACAAATTAAATCTGATGAAGAATGGATGCAGCAAGCTTACGAGCTGGCTGCATTGGCTGCCTCAAAAGGAGAAATTCCTGTCGGGGCGGTGATTGTGAGTAACAACCAAATCATCGGGCAAGGCTTTAACACTCCGATCTCGAGTCACGATCCTACAGCACATGCTGAAATTCAGGCGATTCGTCAGGCCTGTTTATCGATCCAAAACTACCGCTTACCTGAAGATGCCACGCTGTATGTAACCTTAGAACCTTGCACAATGTGTGTCGGCGCACTCGTGCATGCGCGGGTTCAGCGGGTGGTGTTTGCAACTACTGAGCCTAAAGCTGGCTCGTTGGTCAGTGCGCGTCGTTTGCTGGAAAATGGTTATTACAATCATAAATTTGCAGTAGATACTGGCTGTTTACATCAACAATGTTCACAGCAGTTGAGTGATTTTTTTAAAAAACGTCGTGAAGAGAAACGTCAACAACGTAATCAATTGAAAAATATAATCCTTTAAGTGCGTTGTTCCTTTTGTGCTGAAGTAGAGAGTGTCGTTTAGTATTTTTAGGTGTTTATTCGCCTGTTCTCGCTCCGAATCATCATAAAATGCAGAAAGTCAAATAAGAATCGCTTGCACAGTTGAATCGCATGATTAAACTAGTCTAAGCAAAACTGGCAGCACAATTTGTTTAAATGGTAAATCAATGACAATTCATATTATTACAATCGATGGTCCAAGTGGTTCGGGTAAAGGAACGTTGGCAGCCAAATTGGCCCAGCATTACCACTTTCATTTGTTGGATTCAGGGGCATTGTATCGACTCTTGGGTTTGTCATTGCATAAACGTGGATTGCTCGATGAGCTGGAACAACAGTTGGCTCAATGTGTCGAGATTGCATTAAATCTCAATATTAAGTTCGAAATGACACAAAATGGCACCATCGTATTACTCGATGGTGAAGATGTTAGCCAAACCATCCGTACCGAGCGGGTGGGTGAATATGCTTCCAAGGTCGCTGCGATTCCGCAATTAAGAACCGCACTATTTGAGCGACAGCGTGCTTTTGCACAGGCACCCGGCTTGGTGGCGGATGGTCGTGATATGGCGACGACTATTTTTCCTGAGGCGCAGGCAAAAATTTATCTGACCGCTTCTGCTGAGTCGCGTGCTGAGCGCCGTGTAAAACAGTTGCAGGGCATGGGGGTCGATGTTAAAATGGGCGACATTTTAGCTAACATACAAGCTCGCGATAAACGGGATATGGAACGTGCAGTTGCACCTCTTAAACCTGCACCTGATGCTTTCCAGATTGATAGTTCGGATTTGAATATCGATCAGGTCTTTTCATTGATGGTGAGCTATATCGATGCGCAATTGGCTAAATAACTAAATTTATCAGCAGACGCATAGCTTGATCAGTTTTTATATGGACTATGCGAATGCTTAACTAAACCGGCCTTGTCTGATCCAAGACCGCTGAATTTATCAGGTATATCATGACCGAATCTTTTGCAGCCCTCTTTGAAGAAAGTGAATTAAACCTCAATGTTGAAAAGGGTGCAGTCATCCAAGGTACTGTTGTAAGTATCGATTCTGACTGGGTTACTGTTGACACTGGCCTTAAATCTGAAGGCATCGTTGACCGCGCTGAATTCCTTAACGAACAACGTGAACTAGAAGTTGCTGTAGGCGACACAGTTGATGTTGTTGTTGAAGCGCTTGACAACGGTATGGGTCAAACAGTTTTATCACGTGAGAAAGCGAAACGTGCTGAAACTTGGACTAAACTTGAAAAAATCTTTGAAGACGGCGAAATCGTTACTGGTGTTATCTCTGGTAAAGTTAAAGGCGGTTTCACTGTTGACATCGGTCCAGTTCGTGCGTTCTTGCCAGGTTCTTTGGTAGACACTCGTCCAATCCGTGACACAACTCACCTTGAAGGTAAAGAGTTGGAATTCAAAGTGATCAAACTTGATGCTAAACGTAACAACGTTGTGGTATCTCGTCGTGCAGTAATGGAAGCTGAATCTTCAGCTGACCGTGAAGCGCTTCTTGCTCAACTTGAAGAAGGTCAAACTGTTACTGGTACAATCAAGAACCTTACTGACTACGGCGCATTCGTTGACCTTGGCGGTATTGACGGTCTTCTTCACATCACTGACATGGCTTGGAAACGTATCAAGCATCCATCAGAAGTTGTTGAAGTGGGTCAAGAAGTTACTGTTAAAGTACTTAAATTTGACCGTGAACGTAACCGTGTATCTCTAGGCCTTAAACAATTAGGCGAAGATCCATGGATGGCGATCATGAACCGTTATCCTAAAGGTTCTATCGTTAAAGCACGTGTAACTAACTTGACTGACTACGGTTGTTTCGCTGAAATCGCTGAAGGTGTTGAAGGTCTTGTTCACGTTTCAGAAATGGACCACACCAACAAAAACATCCACCCATCTAAAGTTGTTCAGATCGGTGATGAAGTTGATGTAATGGTTCTTGAAGTAGACGAAGAACGTCGTCGTATTTCTCTTGGTATCAAACAAACTCGTGCTAACCCATGGGAAGAGTTTGCTAAAAACCATGACAAAGGCGAGAAAGTTTCTGGCACAATCAAGTCAATCACTGACTTCGGTATTTTCATCGGCTTGCCTGGTGGTATCGACGGTCTAGTTCACTTGTCAGACATCTCTTGGAACGAACAAGGCGAAGATGCTATCCGTCGTTACAAGAAAGGTGACACTGTTGAAGCGGTTATCTTGTCTGTAGACGCTGAAGGCAACCGTATCAGCCTTGGCATCAAACAATTGAACAGCGATCCATTCAACGATTTCTTGGCTGCAAATGAACGCGGTGCTTTGGTTAAAGGTACTGTAACCGCAGTTGATGCGCGTGGTGCAACTGTTAAATTGGCTGACGAAGTAGAAGCAACTTTGAAAGCTTCTGAAATCAACCGCGATCGCGTTGAAGATGCAACTAAATTCCTAGAAGTAGGTCAAGAAGTTGAAGCGAAAATCATCAATGTAGATCGTAAATCTCGCTCTATCAACTTGTCTATCAAAGCGAAAGACGAAGCTGAAGAGAAAGAAGCGGTTGCAAACCTTCGCACAGCTTCTGCTGCTCAAGAAAACGGTCCTAAGACGATCGGTGACTTGATCAAAGCGCAAATGAAGTAATTTGTTAAAAAGTACTTGTTAGTGTAACTAATGAGTACTTTTTATATGAATACTGTAAACGGTAGCGTAGTATTATCATACTGCGCTACCGTTTTGTATTTAAACAGGTTATTATCAATACGAGTTAAAGTAGCATGATAATTAATGAGGTCGACGATGACTACAGAAGCACTTAATAAGTCTGACTTAATAGAGCGTATTGCCCTTAAGAACCCGCATCTTGCTGAACCTTTGGTAGAAGAAGCGGTTAAAATTATGATCGATCAGATGATCGAGGCGCTCTCTGCAGATAACCGTATTGAAATTCGTGGTTTTGGTAGTTTTGCTTTGCATCATCGCGAACCGCGCGTTGGTCGTAATCCTAAAACTGGTAAATCAGTAGAAGTGGCAGCAAAAGCTGTGCCTCACTTTAAACCAGGTAAAGCTTTGCGTGATGCAGTAAACGAGTCGATCCAGAAATAAAATAACTGGAGAGCGGTATGCGTTATTTTCTTGTCGCAGTGTTGATTGTGATTTTTGCCTATGCTCTTGCTTTGGTTTTACAAAATGGAGCGGAACTTTCAGTCGATTTACTATTCTTGCAAGTGCCCGCGATGCGTTTAGGGTTATTGCTGCTATTAACTTTGGGACTCGGAATTATTGTGGGATTGCTGCTTGGTGTGCAAGTATTCCGTGTTTTCCAAACGAATTGGGAAATCAAACGCCTGCGTAAAGATATTGATCATCTGCGCAAAGAGCAAATTCATGCCGCTCAACTGGCTGCAGCGGATGCTGCGGCACATGCTAGACATGAAAAAACTGTGTTAGACATTCCCTCAGAAAATAAAAGCCCATTATAATGGGCTTTTATTTTGCTTAATGGAAGTAGAGCCTTGAGTATCATTGTTGCACTAGATGCGAAAAGTCAAAGTGATGCCTTAGCGATTGCGGATCAGCTCGATCCTCGCTTATGTCGTGTAAAAGTCGGGAAAGAGCTATTTACACATGAAGGTCCAGCGATCGTCAGACTTTTACAGCAGCGTGGTTTTGAAGTATTTCTTGACTTGAAGTTTCATGATATTCCAAATACAACGGCTCAGGCAGTTTGTGCAGCAGCAGATTTGGGCGTTTGGATGGTCAATGTGCATGCTTCAGGTGGTCGTAAAATGATGGAAACCTGTGTTGAGCGTCTAAAAGCAGGCAATTATCAAACCCAGTTAATTGCGGTGACGGTTTTGACTTCCATGGGGCGTGAAGACTTAAAAGACATTGGCTTGGATATCGAACCTTTTGAACAAGTTAAGCGTCTTGCGGCATTAACCAAAGATTCAGGATTGGATGGTGTGGTGTGTTCAGCACAAGAAGCAAAAATTTTACGTACTGAGTTGGGGCAAGACTTTGCTTTGGTTACACCTGGTATTCGTCCAGAAGGTTCAAATGCTGATGACCAAAAGCGTATTGTTACACCGAAACAAGCTATGTTAGATGGTTCTACGCATTTGGTAATTGGGCGTCCAATTACCCAGTCAGCGAATCCGAATCAAACTTTAAATAAAATTTTGGCTTCTATTCGCTAAGCATTGAAAAACAGGGATAAGATAAAAGCCTCTTATCTCTGTGATCAGATTCAGTAACTTTAAACTTGCTTGATCTGATCAACTCAAAATCTCTCACGGTTATTTAAGTATTTGTGAATTTGCTAAACAATTCTATTTTTCTGCTTGATTTCAAAATTATTCTATAAATTTGATCATTTAGGTACTTTTCACCGGACACTTTTTTATAGTAAAAACTTAATCCCTTTATATTGTTCTGTAGATAGGGCGTGAAAGAGATTCATCTCATCTGGAGCTAAGAGATACAGGTTGATTGATCATCTATCTTTTGGCTTTAGTAAATCCGTCTATCTGCGTAGAAAATTGAAAGGAATCAACAAGGTGATTGTTGAGTTTTGATGTGGTGTGTGCTGTATTTTCATTGCCCTCCACAGCCTTAGATTAGGTGGTATGGAGTGAACCTAATCTATGGGATTATGAGGTGTTTGGGTGTACATCATCTTACGTGTTTGAATCGCCTAAGAGATTTGCGCTAAAGTTTTATTGGTTTCATCTCAATCTCCATTATACTTCCACCTGCCTTAGATAGCCGAAATTGATATGTCAGATCCGAACAATAGCTCTTTAACTTCTTTATCCCCGGCAGAACGCTATGCGCAAGCATTGGCTTCGGGGCAATTCATGTCTGATGATGCTCAGGCCCAGGCGGTACATGAGTTAGAACGTGTTTGGCAAGAACTCTTGCAGCGCTATAAAGCTTCGAAAAAAGCCTTTCGTCGTTTCCGTCGTCAAACGGCACCACAAGGTGTTTATATGTGGGGTGGGGTTGGTCGTGGTAAAACTTGGTTAATGGATCAGTTTTTTGATTCAATTCCATTTCGACGTAAAACCCGGATGCATTTCCACCATTTTATGCAACACGTGCATAAACAGCTAAATAAGCTTTCAGGACAACGTAATCCCTTGGATTTGGTCGCAGATCAAATTTATAAAGATGCAGTCATTATTTGTTTCGATGAGTTCTTTGTATCGAATGTGACCGACGCCATGATTCTGAGCGATTTGTTCCAGAAGCTGTTTAATCGTGGCATTACCTTAGTGGCGACCTCAAATATTGCCCCTGATGGTTTATATAAAAATGGCATTCACCGTGATCGCTTTTTGCCAACGATTGAAATGGTTAAAAAGAATTGTACTGTGCTGAATGTCGATGCTGGCGTTGATTATCGTCTGCGTGTGTTAAAACAGGCACAGCTGTTTAAATCACCTCTGACACATGATCATCAAGTGTGGATGGCAAAACGCTTTACTGCACTCACGCAAACACAGACAGTTTCACAAGAGCCGATCATCATTAATGAGCGTCTAGTAGAAACTTTAGGTCATACCGAAGACGTATTGTGGTGTGAATTCAGTGAATTGTGTTTAAAGCCACGTAGTCCTGCAGATTTTATTGAAATCGCCAATATCTACAACACCGTATTGGTGAGCAATGTTCCGCATCTAACTGATCAGCTGAGTGACGCGACACGTCGATTCATCTATCTGGTTGATGAATTTTACGATCGTGGTGTAAAGTTATTACTCACTTCGCAAGATAGTATTATTGAAATTTATCAGGGTGAAAAACTAGCTTTTGAGATTGAGCGGACACGTTCTCGTTTGCTAGAGATGCAATCTGATGAATATCTCAATGCTGAACATCGGCAGATTCAGGCACCTCAGATTATTGAGCAATAAGATCAAGCGCCTTCGGGCGCTTTTTTTATCTCTAAGCTTTAATAAAATGGCGGTCAATTTATCGACATTTTTCTTGATTCATGGCTTAATCGGGAAGGTTGATGCAGAAATTTAGGCTTAATCGATAATTTATTAAATAAAGCTGAACTTAAGTCTAATTTCGGCATTTCTAAAACTTTATAAACTGTAATCGAGTATTCATCACGATGATGTAGTATCGCTAAACTGATTATTTAATTTAATGATGTTGGTATTTATTAGATTAAAAATGCTTGCTATTTAGCTGTGTGATATTACTATTCAGTGAAGTATAAATCGGTATACTAGAATCTCTTGTGATAAAAAATAGCAATATCAGGAAAGACAATGACTGCACGTATTCAAAAAGGCAAATTAGCGATTGCTAAAGAGCTCTACGATTTCATCGAGAATGAGGCACTACCTGGTTCTGGTTTGGACAGCGAAACTTACTGGAAAAACTTTGAACAAGTCGTTGTCGATCTTAGCCCAAAAAACAAAGCACTATTAGCAAAGCGTGATGAATTGCAGGCTAAAATTGATGAATGGCATCGCAATAATCCATTTGAATTAGAAGCTTACAAAGCTTTCCTTACTGAAATTGGCTACTTATTACCAGAAGTAGAAGATTTCCAGATTAGTACTGAAAATGTGGACGCAGAAATCGCGACTTTAGCGGGTCCACAGCTTGTAGTACCAGTACGTAATGCACGTTACTGCTTGAATGCGGCAAATGCGCGTTGGGGCTCATTATATGATGCGCTATACGGCTTTGACGTGATTTCAGAAGAAGGTGGCGCTGAAAAAGGTAAGGGTTACAACCCTGCACGTGGCGCAAAAGTTATTGAATTCGCTAAAAACTTTTTAAATGAAACATTCCCGCTTGCGCAAGGCTCACATGCTGATGCTACAAAATATGCGGTAGAAAACAATGCCTTGGTTGTGACTTTAAAAGATGGTTCAACCACTGGTTTAGCTCAGCCAGAAAAGTTTGCAGGTTTTAACGGTGAAGCTGCAAATCCAGTTGAGATTGTTCTAAAAAATAATGGCTTGCATGCGATCGTACAAATCGATGCTAGCACAGTTGTTGGTCAATCTGATGCAGCTGGTGTCAAAGACATCGTGCTTGAAGCTGCTGTAACCACGATTCAGGATCTTGAAGATTCAATCGCAGCAGTTGATGCTGAAGAAAAAGTTGAAGGTTACCGCAACTGGTTAGGCCTTATGAAAGGCACCTTGACTGAATCGTTCCAGAAAGGTGACAAGACTGTTACACGTGCGATGAATCAAGATCGTACTTACATGGATGCTCAGGGCCAAGTACAAACTCTACATGGTCGTTCGTTGATGTTACTGCGTAATGTCGGTCATTTGATGACTAACCCAGCAATTTTGGTGGATGGTGCCGAAATTTACGAAGGGATCATGGATGCCTTGATCACTCCGCTATTAACTTTCGCGGATATCCGTGGTGAGAACCAGTTACGCAACTCTCGTACTGGCTCAATGTATATCGTAAAACCAAAAATGCACGGTCCAGAAGAAGTGGCATTCGCGGTAGAGCTATTCGAGCGTGCAGAACAGGCGCTTGGCTTACCGGCGAAAACGCTGAAAATGGGTATCATGGACGAAGAACGTCGTACCTCTGTTAACTTGAAAAACTGTATTGCTCAAGCGAAAGACCGTACCATTTTCATTAACACAGGTTTCATGGATCGTACCGGTGATGAAATCCATACCTTTATGGAAGCGGGTCCATTCGTTCGTAAAACTGAAGTGAAGAACCAAATTTGGTTCCCAGCATACGAAAACCGTAACGTACTTATCGGTCTGCATGCGGGTTTAAGTGGTAAAGCGCAAATCGGTAAAGGTATGTGGGCAAAGCCAGATATGCTGCTTGACATGTACAAAACCAAAATGGAGCACCCACTTGCTGGTGCGACCTGTGCTTGGGTTCCATCTCCAACAGGTGCGGTAATTCACGCCATCCATTACCATCAAGTCAATGTGGCTGAACGTCAAAAAGAATTGGCAACTACACAAGCATTGCCACTGAATGATTTGTTGACTCCACCACTGGCGACAGATACAAATTGGTCAGATGAAGTGAAGAACAATGAACTTGAAAATAACTGTCAAGGTATCTTGGGTTATGTAGTGCGTTGGGTAGACTTGGGTGTAGGTTGTTCTAAAGTGCCAGATATCAATGATATTGGCTTGATGGAAGACCGTGCAACCTTACGTATCTCTTCACAGCACGTAGCGAACTGGTTGCGTCATGGCATCGTAACCCGTGCACAAGTTGAAGAAGTCTTGAAACGTATGGCAAAAATTGTTGACCAGCAAAATGCGGATGATCCACTTTATACGCCAATGTCTGCTGACTTCGAAAACAGTATTGCTTTCCAAGCTGCTTCTGATTTGATCTTTAAAGGTCATGAGCAACCATCAGGTTATACTGAGCCACTATTGCATGCTGCACGCTTAAAACTCAAAGGTTATACTGGTGACTAATTCAGCGTGTTGAATAAAAAAAAGCCTCTTCGGAGGCTTTTTTTTATTGATCTGATGAAAATGATATTGTGATTGTGGACAGCCGTAACGTGGAAAATGTTATCACTGGATTGAAAAAGCTTACGAGTGGCTTTATATAAAAGTTTCTGAGTTAGTCCGGTTAGGCAATGTGTGCGAACTTTAAACCCTTGACATTTGAGCAGACAAAACCACTCAATTTACCCGTAATCCCTTTTGCTTATCCAGATGAGGTTTATCCGGGTTATGAGTTGCCTTTGTTATTTAAATCTGCTCAAGGTCTAGAATGGCGTTCTGTGAGGTTCGGTCTTGTGCCCAAGTGGGCTACAGATCTGCAAATTGCAAAACGGACCTACAATGCACGCAGTGAAACACTGCTAGAAAAGCCAAGTTTTCAAGCTGCTGCGATGAAGTGTAAGTTTGCTGTTATTCCGGTGACAGAATTTTATGAGAGTAAATATATTGATCAGCAGCCACAACGCTGGGCGGTGCGTCGCAAGGATGGTCAGGCTTTTTATATCGCAGCCTTGTACGAGATTATGAAATTAAATGATCAAGTAATTCGTTCAGCTACAATGTTGACGATAGATGCCATAGACCATCTGATGATGAAAGATTTCCATGAACCGGGGAACGTGAAACGTTCAGTCGTGGTGATTCCTCACCACCAGCTCGATGAATGGTTGAGTCTCACTACTCCACAGGAAATGTACCGTTTTATGCAGGGTTTTCCTGTTGAAGAGTTCGAATGTCAGCATGTTCCGAAGACAAAAATTGTCAAGGAAACCCCACAGCTGACTTTCTTTGATTAATGGGATAGATTGTGAAAAATATGCTTCAATCCATCAATCATTCGTTCAATCTGTAATGCTGTCAAACCTTCAAGGGACTGTTCTAAAACAGCTGCTGTCAAGTCATTGATTTTATGAGTCATTTCTAGGCCAGATTCGGTTAAAACTACGCGAGTAATTCGACCATCATGAGGACAAGAATAGGTGTCGACATAACCTTCCTCTTTGAGTCGATACACGATTTTTGTGGTAGTCGACATTTTGGATACCACCATTTCTGATAAATCGGAAACACTGGCGTTGGGCTTTGAGGCGAGGGCAATCAGAATACGTCGTCTGGAATTATCTACCCCGTATTTTTTCAGTACGTGATCTACTTTGAGTACATACTGAGAATGAACCTGAGTGATCCAATAAAACGGAAAATGTTCTAAATTAAACTCTTCATGTGAAGGTAGAAATTTCGAGTATTTTTTACTCATAATGGCTGTCCTTAAATGTGATGTTTTTAATTATTGTATGAGTTATGTCACATTTACATATTATTTTAAAATAGATTGTTTAATCAATATATAAATTTGTTAAAGTCTACCTAATTAATAAGAAATTCATATAAGAAAATGATTTTTAATCACAATTTATATTATTGTTATCACTTTTTATGCTTTTATTTGATAACAGTTTAAATTAACTTTTTGAAAATTCGATTGATTCTATCGCTTTTAAAAATACCTAAATTTGAAAAAAATCTGCATAATAAAGCTTCATTATTTGTAAAGGAAAATGTTATGGATCCGTCGCCGAGTAGGTTATTTGCATCGATAGCTCAAAATTTCCCTGATAAACAGGAGATCTAAAAATGGAATTTTTATTAGATCCGGGAATTTGGGTTGGCCTACTGACACTGATTGTCTTAGAAATTGTTTTGGGGATTGATAACCTCGTCTTTATTGCCATTCTGGCAGATAAGCTTCCACCCGAACAGCGTGATAAAGCCCGTATTATTGGCCTGTCTCTTGCGTTGGTCATGCGTTTAGGTCTGTTATCGGTGATTTCCTGGTTAGTCACTTTGACGAAGCCACTGATTGAAATTGCACATTTAAGTTTTTCTGGCCGCGATCTGATTTTGTTATTTGGTGGATTGTTCCTGGTTTATAAAGCCGTAACGGAACTTCACGAAAAACTCGAAGGTAAACCTGAGATTCAGACCAATTCATCCGTCACGTATGCCGGTTTTTGGGCTGTAGTGGCACAGATCATCGTGCTTGATGCGGTATTTTCACTCGATTCAGTCATTACTGCCATTGGGATGGTTGATAACATCTATGTGATGATGGCTGCTGTCACGATTGCCGTATTTGTGATGTTGGTTGCATCAAAGCCGTTGACCGCTTTTGTGAATCGTCATCCCACTGTGGTTATTCTTTGTTTAAGTTTTTTGCTGTTAATCGGGATCAGCTTGATTGCAGAAGGCTTTGGCTTCCATATTCCGAAAGGATATATCTATTCCGGTATTGGTGTAGCCATCTTGATTGAGGCGTTTAACCAGTTTTCTTCTCGTAATCAAGCGAAACATCAATCAAAGATTCCATTACGACATCGTACTGCCGATTCCATTCTTAAACTGATGGGTGGGCGTGTAGAAACGATTCAGACCGCAGAGCAGGCAGAAGCACAAGCGGCTTTTGTGAATGAAGAGCGTTATATGATTGGTGGGGTATTAACCTTAGCCGAACGCTCAGTCGCATCAATTATGACTCCGCGTAATCAGATTTCTTGGGTGAATTTAGAGGATTCGCCGGAACAGATCCGTGAGCAAGTTTTGGCTGTGCCGCATAGTCTATTCCCTGTGTGCCGTGGCAATCTGGATAAAGTCGTGACAGTGGTACGTGCCAAGGAGTTAATTGACAATCTGGATGACCCTGCTGCCTTACAGCAATTGCTTAAACGCCAGCGCCCCATCTTTATTTTTGAAAAGATGAAGGTAATTGATGCCATTCATACTTTGCGAAGCTCGAAGGGTTCACTGGTGATGGTGACCAATGAATTTGGCAATGTGCAAGGTGTTATTACACCCTTAGATGTCTTTGAGGCGATTGCAGGTGAGTTCCCGGATGCCGATGAACAGCCAGATTTAGTCAAGTTAGATGAATCCACATGGAAAGCAACCGGTATGCTTGATTTGTATCAGCTTGAACTGGAATTGGAAATGCTGGATCTGGTGGAAGAAGATGCCGACTATATTACGGTAGCAGGCTTGATTCTGGATAAAGCTCAACAACCTATCAAGATTGGTATGGTCATCTCGTATCGTGGTATTGATTTTGAAGTGCTTGAATTGGATGAAAATCGTATCCAAACGGTCAAGATCAGCCAGATGCGTTAATTAAAAAGCCCCATTTTGTATGGGGCTTTTTAAATGAATAACGGCATAGTAAGTTGATGATATTCAAGATGAATCTTAATGTGATGTGTGATTTAGTCTGCAAACAACACAAGATTTTTTGTGTGTTAAAACTGAGGGAGAATAAAGAATACAAAAATAAACAGGGCGAAGAATAAAATAATCCCAAATGTCAAAGGTGGATGCTGAATCTTGACAAAATCTCGCTCATGACAATTACTGCATTCATGAGGATTGCTCGCTAATGGTGCCCAGCAGTTTGAACAACGTTGTTGTGAGAAAATTTGGCTGATCGGTTTCATAGCAAGGCCGCCCATCATGTTTTTATCATCATGAGTTAGCATAAGCGCTATACAAATGAATTAATAATGAAAAAAGGTAAAAAGCTTATCAAAAATAAATAAAAGGAATTTAATGATTTGATTTTAAAAAATTATTTTTTGATGTTGGGTATAAAAAATGAGTTTTAATAACTAAAAAAGAGGTTTGGCTGGTTTGTTTATATATAGCATCATCAAAACATAAACCTATATAGAAGATAGGCTTATGTTTTATGATTATACGATTTATTGTTTAACAATCATCACCGGGATCAGCGTGGAGCCCAGGACATCTTGAGCAAAACTGCCGAGTAACATTTTCTGGAAGCCCTTACGACCATGAGAGCCCATCACGATGAGGTCAGTCTTTGACTCTTCAGCAATTTGGATGAGCGTTCCTACGGATACTTCGCCTTTAACGGTTTTGATTTCAGCGCCCACACCATATTCTGCGCAAATATTTTGGGCGGTTGCCAAAGCTTTTTGTGCATTGGCAAAAGCTTCAATAAAGTACTCTTTCATAATAGCCGAGCCAGCCGAGTAATAGAAATCACTGTCACGGAAAGGATCTTCTACCACAATGCTGATGATAGTGAGTTTACTCTCAAAAGCCTTGGCAAAAATAGCGGCCTGTTTTACCGCAGCGAGGGAGATTTCGGAACCATCGACTGGAACAAGAATGTGTTGAAATGACATATGGGACTCCTAGTCCATTATGATTTTTAAGTATTTTCTATTCTTAGCATATCCTTCTAAGCGTCGCAATTTATTTGCTTGATAAATTCTTTAAGGCTGAGAAGATTTATTTTCTTGTTATTTAGTATTTATATACGATTGAACCAGTCCAAGCCGTTAAAAACTCTGTTACAAGCAATCGTCTTAAGAGTTGGGATTTATGTTTATTTTTATAAAAAGGATATTGAAGCAGTGTCTAAAATCTGTCTTGTGATACGATTCATTTGATCGTTATAAAGTCTTTAAATCTATAAAATAAATATTAAAAATATAGGGTTGTAGTTATTTTATTTATAGTTAATTTATATTTAATTTATATTTAATTTGTTATACTATTCATACCCTCACAAGCTCCTTGAACTTTATAACTTTCTGATTTTTAAAGTTCAGTACACCCCATTTTTTGATAAAAATGGGGTTTTTTCTGTGCAGAATCCTATAAAGATCCATGACATCGATTTCATCGAATAGGGTTTTCTTGCGATATAGGCTCATCTAGTAATTTGACTATCTGGAAAAATATAAAATTATAAGTGGTAGGCTTGGGTGATCCTTGATAAGTGATCTTAAGCATTGCATGATCTCCTGTTATTGGCTAAAAGGATTTCTAAGCGAAAATAGAACTCATTCACGTAAACAGGCTATAATCTGGGCTGATCAATCGAGGGCAATCATCATGCGGGCTGCAACCATTCAACTAAAAACTGCACAGGATCTGGAAAAACTTAGAGTTTCTGGACGTCTTGCTGCTGAAGTTTTAGCAATGATTGGCGAGCACGTAAAACCAGGAGTTTCTACTGAATATCTGGATGATCTGTGTCATGACTATATTGTCAACACACTAAAGGTGATCCCAGCGAATGTAGGATATTACGGTTATACCAAAACGACGTGCATTTCACCGAATGAAGTAGTGTGTCATGGTATTCCTTCTGCTGAAGTAATTCTAAAAGAAGGAGATATCATTAACATTGACGTGGCGATTATCAAAGATGGGTATTATGGAGATACCAGCCGGATGTATTACGTCGGTTCAGTCAATCCTGTAGCACAAAAACTAGTGGAAACCACCTATCATGCGATGCTTGCAGGTATACAAATGGTTAAGCCGGGTGCAACGCTCGGTGATGTGGGACATGCGATTCAGAATGTGGCGCAAAAAGAAGGTTACAGTATTGTTCGCGAATACTGCGGGCATGGAATTGGGCAAACCTACCATGAACAACCGAGTGTTTTGCACTACGGTATACCGGGGCAGGGCGTGCAGTTAAAAACCGGGATGGTCTTTACCATTGAGCCAATGGTAAATGAGGGTAAGGCACGTGTTAGAGAATTGAATGATGGCTGGACGGTGGTAACTGTAGATAAATCTCTATCTGCACAATGGGAGCATATGGTTGCCGTGACTGAGGAAGGTTTTGAATTGCTGTCGCCTTGGCCAGAAGGAACAGGGCAATATCCAGAAATCATTAGATCTGAATGTGGATCTTAAAAAATATTAGAAATGGTGAATTTCTAAAACGAGTGATATTGAAAGTATACTGCTGAGAAAATAAGGCATTTTATAGGGATAAAATGCCTTATTAAATTATAGGGTTAGTGTTTAGTGAGATGTTCTACTAGATAGTCAATAAAGACGCGTACCGCGGGCAGTAAGCCACGTCGTGATGGGTATACGGCATGAAAAATACCGTGAGGTGCTTTCCAGTCTGGCAAAACGCGGATTAATTCCCTAGACTCAATGTAGTCTTTCGCGATCGTATCCGGCAATAAGGCAATCCCGCAATTTTGTCTTGCCAGTTGTGCCAACATCATGAGATCGGAACCCATCACTACAGGATTCACTTTTACCTTTTTCTGGTGATTCTGTGCATCATGTAAAATTAAAAATTGATCTAGATGCTCATCCACCATGCTTAAAATCCGGTGTTCAGTTAATTCATCGGGATGTTTCAGTTCACCATATTGGTTGAGGTAGGCTTGGCTGGCAAATAAGTGCTGTTCAATTTTCTCAAATTTACGAATGATCAAATTGGGATCTTCATCCAGATTTGAGCGCACACGCAGTGCGACATCAATGCCTTCATTAATCACATCGACCCGTCGATTACTCACGATTAATTGCACTTTGATTTCAGGGTACATTTTAAGGAAATCCGGCAGAATCTTGGTCATTTCGTTTTGAGCAATAGAAACGGGTAGGCTGAGTTTAATCACACCTCGCGGTTGAATACTCAGATGATCCACTAAATCATGTGCTGCCTGAGCAGCATTCATCATGACTTGTGCATGACGATAGATGTTCATACCAATTTCAGTCACGGCAAAATGACGAGAGCTTCGTTGAATTAAACGGACACCGAGTTTTTCTTCTAGATTGTAGACACGACGACTGAGTTTGGATTTTGGGATATCTGTTGCACGTTCGGCTGAACTAAAGCCACCATGTTCAACGACTAAAGCAAAATAATAAAAATCGTCGAGATCATTGAGCATCTTATTATCCTATTTATGAAACATTGGTGCTATTAAAATGCTTTTTGTTGCGTTCAGTCAAATTGGATATCGCTATAAATGTAATGATGGGAAATAGCTAAACTAAAATTTATTAAATAGGTTTCATGGTATTTATTTTAAATTACAGTGAGTTATCATGAGTTTTCTGGCTTTTAAAATATAAATTTAGATTAAAAAATATACTCTTGAAATTAAATTGAAGAATTGTGCTTGCAAACGACAGTAAATCCCCTAGAATACGCACATCCCGACGCGATTGATACGAAGCTTCACCAAGGGTGAGGTTGTTAAGTATCTTTTTCGTTATTTTCTACTGACGAGGTAGGAAAGAGATCATTAAGAGATTATGAAGAACAACTTGTGTGGATTTTTACTGGTTGATTGATCGATAAATTATCATTGATTGAATTGGTAGAAATTACTCGAAGTTTATTTGAGCGAATTTTTAGTCAGTAAGATTAATGAGCCA